>CACWYF010000063.1 GCA_902765035.1 uncultured Eubacteriales bacterium | reverse complement strand
ACCGCGTACCTGAAAATGCAGTAATGAAACCATTAAGATCAATGGCCATGACGCTGGCGTCGCCGGACGTAGCAGAACCCAGTGCAAAATCCATTCCGCTGCTGCCGGTTTTTCTCTTGTTCTCGCCTTTTTTCAGTTTTCTTTCATTTCTTGATGCGGACAGTTTCTTTTCTCCTTCCGCCTTGTTTTCCTTTTCATTGTTCATTGCTATATTATTCCCCCGTCGTATTCCCTTCCGAAAACATCGACTGCAATAACCGCTGCACGGCCCTGTGTGATAACAGTAAACTCTTCCTCAGGCACCTCAATGATGTTCCTGCATCTGAATTCACCGCTGAAATCATTGTCAATCATAATGTAGTCTATCAGTTGCTGAGGATCATCCTTCATGGCATCTTCTATGTACTGCCTGTCTCTTGTCTGGATATATCCCGTGTCTATATCCGGGACAAAATCAGTAACGGCAGCCCTTATGAGACGTCCTCCGCTCTCAAGATGCTGTTCCTCTCTGACGGTCACATCTATCCTTCCGGCACTTCCCTCCGTGCTGAGGTCGTATGAGCGGAAAGCTGCATCTCTCTTCATGAGCCTCTTTCTTGCCATGGAAACAGCAAGCTTCTCATTGTCGCACCCCATCCATCTGCGGCCGCTTAACTCAGCAGCTTCAAGAAAGCTGCCGCTTCCGCAGAAGAAGTCTCCTACAAGGTCTCCTTCTTCAGAGCCTGCGTCAATTATCCTGCGCATCAGTTCCATCGGCTTCTGGGTGGCATAACCGTTCCTCTCGGACGACGTCCTGCCGACCATGTCGACGTTCCACACATCCTTCATGTTGACGAGAGTGTACCATCCGTTCTCGTCGCAGTACTCCCTGACGCCCTTGAAATTATACGGCTTGAAACCTCTGTTGTAGGACTTCTCTTCAGGTATGCTGATATAATACTTCCTGCTTTTGCTGTAGACAAGTATGGTATCGTGTTTTCTTGAGAAATGTTTTTTGCCTGATCCACCCGACTTATAGCACCATACTATCTCGTTGACAAAATTCCTGTCCCCCATGAGCTCGTCGAGCACAAGTCTTATATAGTGCGAAGAGTGCCAGTCAAGATGCACCCACAGAGTTCCGTCCTGTGCGAGGAGCTCCTTCATAAGGAGGATCCTGACAGTCATGTTCTCCACGTAGCACTCAAGGCTTCTTTCAAATCTGTCATCGAAAGCAAGGTGTCTGATCCTGTGAGAGCTTCCGTCATTGTCCTTTACGCTTACTGAAGCGTTGAATTTGGACCTCGTAAAGAAAGGCGGGTCTATGTATATGCATCTGAATTTCCCGCTGTACCCCTTTGAGATAAGCTCTCTTAGAAAATCCACATTATCCGAAAGAGACAGAGCCGATCCTTCAGAAGCTCCGGAAGTATCACAGCTCATATCTTTCATTACTCTGTCAAACTGCTCTCTGCCGCCTGCAAGACCGGCAGCCACCTGTTCGAGAATAGTCATATCTTATACCCTTCTTCAAAAAAACAGAGCCCCGAGTGTGACCCGGGGCTCGAGCTCATAGCCTAGTTGAGTACCTCGATATTGTCGAAGTCTACTCCGATCATCTCTTCCAGCTCTGCGCTTACGCTGAGTACGAAGTCGATGCCTGACTCCTTGGAGATAACCTTGATCTTCTCAATGAAGCTCGGAAGGATCTCAAGGGCAAAGTCTCTGTGTCTCATAATGCCGTCCAGGAAAATCGTCTCAATATCGTTGTCAGAACTCATTATACCGAAGAGGAATCCGATGTACTCATCCTCATTGGTGATATGAGGGAAATCCTCCATGCATACGACTCTGATCTTGTAGTCGAGGTCGTAGATAAGTCTTGAATTCTTATTGATGAAAACGATGCTTCCCTTCGCTGTCTGAACTGTACCGTTGGCAAGTTCGATCATTCTCTTGGTTTTACCGCTTCCCTTGTGTCCTATTAAAAGCTTCACCATAAGCTGAAACCTCCTGTATATCTATAAAAATTAATTATCAGTCTTGTCCAAAATTATTGAATTCATTCTACCACACAGACTGACCCCATTCAACCGATTTGAACGCAGTAATTTGTGTGTTTTGGACGCGTTTTCTGTGTGCCTTCTGTAATGATTATCTGAGCGATTCGAGCCTTGCAATGACTGTATCGAGCATCTCTCTGTACTTCTCTCCCTTCGCTCTCTCTTCCTCTACGACAGCTGCCGGAGCCTTGGACACGAAGCCCTGATTTGCAAGCTTTTTCTCTACTCTCATGACCTCGCCCTCGAGTCTCTTCTTCTCCTTCTCAAGGCGCTCGATCTCCGCAGCCTTATCAACAAGCTCATCGAGCGGAACGAGGATATCGCCGCCTGTGATTACCTGTGACATTACATCGTCCGCAGCCTCAGCTGATGCCGGCTGTACTGTGATGCTGTCAACATTGGCGATCTTGCAGATGTGGTTCTCTACTGCAGGTATAGTATCAGCAAGTGTATCAGTCCTGACGATGACGCTTACCTTTCTTGAAGGAGCAGCATCAGCCTCAACTCTGATAGCTCTTACTGCCTTGATGATCTCCATCGCAGTCTCGATCCTTGCAGCTGCTTCGCTGTAATCCATCGAAGCATCATATTCAGGCCACTTGTCCCTGATCAGAAGACCTTCCGGATTGTCAGCAGTCTTTTCCTCTGCAGGCAGGTAACTCCAGATCTCCTCAGTGATGAACGGCATATATGGATGCAGGAGTCTCAGAAGGTCCTTGAGTGTCTTCTGAAGAACGAATCTTGCAGTCTTCTTGTCCTCTTCATCATCTCCGTAGAGTCTGCCCTTCACAAGCTCGATGTACCAGTCGCAGTAAACGTCCCAGATGAGCTCATAAATCTTCTGACCTGCAAGGCTTGTCTCGAACTTTTCAAGATCAGAAGTGATCTCCTTAACGCCATCGTTGATCTTGGTCAGGATCCACTTGTCCTCATCGCGGAGAACAGCAGTCTTCTCATCTGCCATTGGCAGGAACTCACCGTCCTCGCCCTGGAGGTTCATGATAGTGAATCTTGAAGCATTCCACAGCTTGTTGGCAAAGTTTCTTGCAGACTCAAGCTTTGCTCTTATGAATCTCATGTCGTTACCAGGCGAAATACCGGTAGCAAGCATAAATCTGAGAGCATCAGCTCCGACCTCGTTGATGACCTCGAGCGGATCGATACCGTTGCCGAGGGACTTTGACATTTTGCGTCCCAGCTCATCTCTTACAAGGCCGTGGATATATACGTATTTGAACGGGATCTCTCCCATGGTGTACAGACCGGAGAATACCATTCTTACTACCCAGAAGAAGATGATATCGTAGCCTGTGACCATGACATCGTTAGGATAGAAATACTCAAGCTCAGGAGTCTTCTCAGGCCATCCGAGTGTTGAGAACGGCCAGAGTGCCGAGCTGAACCATGTATCAAGTACGTCCTCATCCTGGTGGAAATGCTTTCCGCCGCACTTAGGGCATACTTCAGGCATATGTGTATCTACTACTATCTCACCGCAGTCATCGCAGTAGTATGCAGGGATCCTGTGTCCCCACCAGAGCTGTCTTGAGATGCACCAGTCATGGATATCATAGAGCCAGTTCAGGTATGTCTTCTCATATCTCTTAGGAACGTATACCAGCTCGCCTCCTTCGGACTCTGCAGCCTTGATAGCAGGCTCTGCGAGAGTCTTCATGGCAACAAACCACTGATCACTGATCCTAGGTTCCACTACTGTATGACATCTGTAGCACTTTCCTACAGGAATGGTCAGGTCGTCGATCTTGACGAGGTATCCTGCATCCTTGAGTTCCTGGACCCACGCCTTACGGCACTCATAACGGTCCATGCCTTCGTACTTGCCGGCGAGAGCTGTCATCTTAGCGTGCTCATCTATGCATGAAAGACTTGCATCAAGACCGTGTCTCTGACCTACTTCGAAGTCGTTCATATCGTGAGCCGGTGTGATCTTAACGGCACCTGTACCCTTTTCAGGATCTGCGTACTCGTCTGTGATGACAGGGATCTCTCTTCCTACGAGCGGGAGGATGACTGTTTTGCCTACGAGGTCAGCATATCTCTCATCTCCCTCAGCTACAGCGATGGCGATATCCGCGAACATTGTCTCAGGACGGGATGTTGCGATCGTGATACCTTCGCCGCCGTCAGCAGCCGGATATCTGAAATACCAGTAGTGACCATCGATGTCCTCGTGCTCGACCTCTGCGTCAGACAGTGTGGTCTCGCAGCTCGGGCACCAGTTGATGATCCTGTCGCCCTTGTATATGAGGCCCTTTTTATACAGGCTGATGAACATCTCGTTGACTGCCTTGTTGCAGCCCTCGTCCATCGTAAATCTCTCTCTTCCACTCCCATGCATGCTCGAGGAACTCCTCACGGGACATGTCGTGCTTGTCGATGCCCTTCTCCTCGCGGAGCTTCTCTACTACCTTTACCTCAGTAGCGATGCTTGCGTGGTCTGAGCCAGGCAGCCAGAGTGCTGAATAACCCTGGAGCCTCTTCCATCTTGTGAGGATGTCCTGAAGTGTCTGGTCAAGTGCATGACCCATGTGCAGCTGACCTGTGATGTTAGGAGGCGGCATTACGATAGTGAACGGCTTCTTGTCCTTATCGATGTCTGCATTGAATGCACCCTTCTCCTCCCACATCTCATAGATGCGGTCTTCGAACTGCTTAGGATCGTAAGTCTTTGCTAAGTTCTTCATACAGTGTGTTCTCCGTTGTTTATATAATAATTCGTGTTTATGGACTTGTTTAATAGTTGCTGTACTCGCTCTCATCGTTCAGCACTTTGTGCCTGATGTGTGAGAGCCTCTCGTCTACATTGTGAAGCGTCTCTGCGCACTCCTTGAGTGTATCCACAATGTCCTGCGAAAGCTTGCCTTTGTTCTTGTATCTCAGCTCATGCTCGAGACTTGCCCAGGCATCCATTGCGATGCTCCTGAACTGCACCTCGACAGGTACCATCTTCTTCCTGTTGACCAGGTATACCGGTACCGCTATGACGACATGCAGACTGCGGTAACCGCTCGGCTTCGGGTTGTTGGTGTAGTCCTTCTCCCTTATGAAGGAAATATCCTCCTGGTCTACAAGCAGACTTGCCATGGTGCGCAGGTCCTCTTCGTAGTTGCAGACTACTCTGACGCCGGCGATGTCAAGTATCTCGCGCTTGATCTGATCGATATTATTGATAGGATCCTCTATGCCGTATCTTACAGCCTTCTCCATTATGCTCTCAATCGTCTTGAGCCTCGAATGGATGTGATGTATCGGCATATAGGAATGCTTTTTGTCAAAGTCATCAGAGAGTATCTGGAGCTTGGTCTCCACCTCTCTTATAGCAGACTGGTACAGAAGGCTCAGGTCATCGATAGCATCCTGAAGCTCCTCATCAGTGCCTCTGTACTCCGGCATTTTCTCACGTACTCTGTCGGCGTAGTAATATCTGAAAGACATTTTCCGTTATCTCCTTACGTATGAATAATAACCGTTTAATTATAGCACAACGATCTGTCATATTCACCAACAAAATGCCCCGGTTCCGCGTGTTTATGCGGATCCGGGGCATCCTTCAGTTGAAGTTTACCGATAATCTGTTACGGGATTATCTTGTGAAAGGCTCTGTCTCTTCCTTTACGAACTCTGCAGTCTCATCATCCAGAAGCGGTACGAGTGTATCTCTTACCCACTTGCTGTAATTGTTGAGCCATTCGATCTCTTCATCTGACAGGAGCGATACGTTGATCGCGCAGCGCTCGTAAGGAACACATGTCAGAGGCTCGTTAACGACGTGGCCTTCTTCATCATCCTTGAAGAGAATGAGGTTCTCGATCCTGACGCCGAACTTTCCGTCAATATATACGCCAGGCTCATTGGACATGATCATGCCTGCCTTGATCTCGATCGGTGTAGGCACTCTTCTGAGAATGTTCGGTCCTTCATGGACTCCGAGTACATGACCTACGCCATGGGAAAGGCCATGCTTGAAGTCAAGGCCAACCTCTCTGAGCGGCTTTCTTGCAACTGCGTCAAAATCCACACCTGTCATATCCGGAGTGATCTTGCACAGCGATACATCGATGTGTGACTTCAGTACATATGTGTAGTCATCGATCATCTCCTGTGTCAGCGGACCTACAGCGATGGTTCTTGTGATATCTGTGGTTCCGTCTGTGAACTGTGCACCCGAGTCGAGAAGCAGGAATCCATCAGGCTCTACCTCGATATCTGTCTCAGGTGTCGGCTCATAGTGGATTATAGCTCCGTGAGGACCGTATCCGGAGATCGTTGCGAACGACAGGTCGAAGCAGCCTTCCTGCTCGAATCTGAACGCTTTGAGCTTGTCAGCTACGCCGATCTCTGTCAGAGTCTCCTTGTCAACGGTATCCTTGAGCCACTTGATCAGCTTTGTTACGGCAACACCGTCCTTTATGTGAGCTTTTCTTGAGCTTGCGATCTCAGTCTCGTTCTTGATGACCTTCATGAGAGCTACAGGTGTTAGTGCATCATGCAGCTTCATTCCCTCAGGGATGCTGAGATAGAGTGCATAATTGACTGAACCTGAATCGAGCCAGAGTGTCTTGTCTGCAGAAAGCTCTGCAACGTCCTTATAGATATCGTTGTAGTCATGTACCTCAACAAAATCCAGATGCTGAGGAAGACCGTTCTTCAGAGCTCCGTCCATGACATAAAGTCTTACGCTGTCCTGAGTGAGGATAGTATAAGCGAAGAATACAGGTGTATAAAGGATATCTGCAGCACGCAGATTGAAGAGCCATGCAGACTCCATCAGGTCTGTGATAAGAAGATAATCTGTACCTTCCTTCTTCATCTCTGCTCTTACAGCAGCGATCTTATCCTCTGCGCTGATACCTGCGGATGTCAGAGGCAGTTCATAGATCTCAGTAGGCTTCAGCTCAGGTCTGTCCTTCCATACTGTATCTACAAGATCCTCATCCCACTTGATAACGACGTTATCAAATCCTCCGAAGATATCCTTTGCTGTTGCATCAAAGCTGCCCGGTACGACTCTTCCGTCGA
>CACWYF010000062.1 GCA_902765035.1 uncultured Eubacteriales bacterium | reverse complement strand
GCACGCTCAGTCCGCATGCATCCTCTATTGTCTGCTCGACTGCACCTATACTAAGTCTGCGGCTCTCTTCCGAAGTCGTCCCAAAGCTCACGACGAGCAGTGCAGTTTTGTTTTTACCGTTACCTTTCATTTTTTTACTTTAAGTGCCCCTCAGTAATTCAAATTCCGGGCGAAGCTCTCAGATCTCATGTATTTGACGCATTTCCGATCGGTCAGATCACTAGTCCGTATTTTCTTACCATCGGCGCCAGTTCATCTGTGCTGAGCGAACCTGCATATATCGCTCTGCCCTGATACAGCCTCAGCGCCTCTTCGAGCAGCTTCGCATCTTCGCACGCTATGCAAAGCGGTTTTCTTATTGCGTACTGTGCCGCCCCGAACTCGTCAAGATCTGCATCCTTCGCTATCTCAATTGCGATGACATCAGCATCGCCCCTGTTTTCCTTCTTTATCTTAGTCTCAAGGTCAGCATCACATGAGAGAACTGTGTCTGCACTGATCCCGCCTGCAGCGTCCATGTCCAGAACGAAAGCGTCCTTCTCGGTCGCGCATACTACCTGATTTCTGTCCGTGTGCTGAGGGCATGGCTTCTTCAGACTGAACCCTCCGAGCGAACCCTTCAGAGCGGCTATGTGATCAGGTCCCGTGCCGCAGCATCCGCCGAACAGTGCAGCGCCCGCTTCGTTGAACTTGTCTGTGTAGCCCGCGAGCTCTGCCGGTGTGCAGCTGTAGACTGTTTTGCCATCTACAACCTCAGGCAGGCCGGCATTAGGCTTGACCGCAAGCGGCACTTCAGCGAACTCGCCGAGTCTCTTAAACTGTGCAAGCATCTCCTCAGGTCCCGTGCTGCAGTTGAGCCCGAAGGCATCGATGCCCATCCCCTGCATGATCACAAGAGCAGCACACACATCAGTACCGGTCAGCGTCCTTCCGTTCTCATCGCATGTGAAGGATACCAGCACAGGCTTGTCGCTGACGTCTTTGACTGCGAGCAAAGCAGCTCTCGCATCCGGCACAGTCATGATGGTCTCTATCACATACATGTCTACACCGGCTTCTTCCATCGCCTCAGCCTGCTCATGGTAGATGTCATAGAGCTCATCGAAAGTAAGGTTACCGAGAGGCGCGAGGAATTTGCCCGTAGTCGCGATGTCCCCGGCGATAAGAGCATCCTTTCCGGCACTTTCAACAGCCTTCTTCGAGATCTCTACAAGCCGCTTGTTGAAGTCCCCGACCTGGTTGAATATGCCGTTTTCCTCGAGCTTGACCCTGTTGGCCCCGAAAGTCGGCGCATATACGACGTCGCTCCCGGCCTCGATATATTCTCTCTGCAGCTGCTCCATCACCTCAGGATGCTCGAGCACCCATGCCTCGGTGCACTTGCTGCTGTCATATCCTCTCTTCTGGAGCTCAGTCCCGTTGGCTCCGTCCAGTACAAGCGGAAAATACAGTTCCATAATACCCTCCGGTCTTCTTATATATAGTCAGTTTACCTGTGTTTACCGAAATAATAACTCTGTATTAAATATACCAAAAATAAATGGTAAAATGAATTCGGAGGTACGTATGATTTTCAATGACCCGCAGAACATAACGATCGAAGAACTGATGCAGCTCGCAGAGGAAGCCGGCTTCACAGCCTCAGCTCCTCTCAACATGGATGCTATGATATTCCGTCAGGAAGTACGTGACATGTGCTCTGCCGACCAGTGCCGCAGCTACGGGCGCAGCTGGAGCTGCCCTCCTGCAGTGGGCTCACTTGAGCATTCCGCAGAAAGAGCGGGCAGGTATCACCGCGGCATCATCGTTCAGACGACCGGACAGATGCGGAGAGAGATCGACTACCACTCGATTTTTAAGTATAACGACCAGCATGTCAGGAATTTTGCCTCATTCGCAAGACAGGTGCGGACACTCTTCCCGGGCTGCCTTCCGATGGGCGCCGGCGCGTGCAGCATATGCAGGAAGTGCACCTATCCTGACCGCCCGTGCCGCCACCCGGACAAACTGATAATCTCCATGGAAGCTTACGGCCTGGTGGTCAACGACGTCTGCAAGGCGTCAGGCCTCGAATACAACTACGGTGACAGGACTATGACATTCACATCGTGCATACTGCTCGACTAATGTGACATCGGGTACAGTAAAAAAAGGGGGATAAGACATGATGACAGCAAAAGAAATTTTCCTCGAACTTCTCAAACCGGATGGTAGGCCTGAGCGCCAGCTCGTCCAGTATGAAGCCCTCGAGATGGTAGTTGCGCACCCTATCGGCGCATATATCCGTCCGGGCTTCAGACCGGGTGCATCCATTACGGACCGCTGGGGCGTCAGGACCGACTGGCCCCTTGATGCACCGGGAGCCATGCCGCATGTAACTCAGGAAAACAAGGTCATCAAGGATATAACTCACTGGCGGGACTATGTCCATGCGCCGGATATCCTCGCCAACTGCAGCGATGACGCTCAGTGGGAACCGTTCCGCACCAGGGCAAGAGAGAAAGCCGGTGACAGCAAGCTCGTAACGGGATTCATCCCGACGGGTATTTTTGAGCAGTGCCACAACCTGATGCCTTTCCAGGAGGTCCTGACCAGTCTGTACGATCATCCGCAGGAAATGCATGAGCTGATCGCATACATCAATGAGTACAGGATGAAATATGTCAAGCTCATGATCGACAGGCTGCAGCCTGATGCAATATTCGCTCATGATGACTGGGGAACCAAGGACGCCCTCTTCATGAAGCCTGACATGTGGCGCGAATTCTTCAAGGAGCCTTACAGGGAGTTCTACGAGTACATCCGCTCGCGCGGCGTCATAGCCATCCACCACGCGGATTCCTACCTCGTCCCTATAGTCGAGGACATGGCCGAGATCGGCATCCAGGTATGGCAGGGAACTCTTCCTGAGAACGACATCCCTGCTCTTCAGGAGCGTCTGCAGGGCAAAATGGTCCTGATGGGCGGCATAGGGGCTTCGATCGACCGTGCTGATGCCGGCGAGGAAGAAGTCCGCGCATATGTAAGAGAAGCGCTTGAAACATACTGTCCGGGAGGCCACTTCATACCGTGCATCACCTACGGTCTTGCCGGAGCAGTATTCAGACACATAGATCCGTGGATAGACGATGAGATCGCAAAATACAACAGCGAATACCATCTGCCTCGGTATATAGCAAGAAAGGACTCTGAGAGAAGGAATCCGGTCATCCTGTCAAGAGCTTCCGCATCCGCTGAAGTGACTGCTCCATCTGATGCAGCCCCGGCAGCAGGATCAGCAAAGCCTGCTTCTGACATACACCCTCTTTTCGAAGAGGTATCCGAAAACCTTCAGGACGGCTCGGTCGACCTGACAGTTGAGTCAGTTAAGGCAGCACTAGCCGCAGGTCTGGACGCTGCGGACATCCTGAACGACGGCCTTGTAAGAGGAATGAATGAGCTGGGAGAAGACTTCTCAAGGGGCGAGGTATTCGTACCTGAGATGCTCCGTGCGGCTGCATGCATGTCAGCTGCCACGGAGGTACTTAAACCTCTTCTTGCAGCCGGCAATACAGGAGGCCCTTCAGGCAAAGTCGTACTCGGCACAGTCAGGGGCGACCTTCACGACATCGGAAAGAATCTTGTAAAAATAATGATGGAAGGCGCAGGCCTCGAAGTCATCGACCTCGGCTGCGACATCCCTGCAGAAGACTTTGTCCAGGCAGCGATAGACAACGACTGCAGGATAATCGCCTGCTCCACCCTTCTCACCACATGCATGGATGAGATAAGGACAGTAGTGCAGCTTGCCAGGGAACGCGGCATACGCGACAATGTGAAGATCCTCATCGGCGGCGCACCTGTATCGCCTGAGTTCTGCGAAAGCGCCGGAGCCGACCTGTATACTCCTGACGCAGCCGCAGCAGCCCGCGCCGCAGTGCAGATGCTCGCCGATTAGACGATTTACTGAAAACAAAATGAAACATCGAAAAAAGAACGGGCTCATCGCCCGTTCTTCATTATGTCATTTATGACTTACAAGCATAAACTACTTGTTTGCTGCCTCCATCTGTGCAGCTACCTCAGCAGCGAAGTCCTCTTCCTTCTTCTCGATTCCCTCGCCTACCTCGAATCTTACGACCTTAGCCAGCTTCAGGCTGCTGTCAACAGTCTTCAGGTACTGAGCAACAGTCTGCTTTCCGTCCTCTGCTCTTACGTAAACCTGATCAAGCAGGCAGATCTCCTTGAGCTGCTTGGAGATACGTCCGTCAACGAGACCCTTGAAGATCTTGTTCTCGGAGATTTCCATCTTGGCAGCGATAGCGAGACCGGCAAGTCTTGTCTTTGCTTCATCTGAAAGGAAGTTAGGCAGATAATTGAAGTTGAAGCTCTTGTCAGCCTTCTTCTCAGCCAGGATGTCAAGGTCAGCCTGATCCCATACGTCAGCAACCTTGTCAAGAAGGCCGTTGAGGATCGGCTTTGGCAGTGAGAACGGATCGTTCAGAGCGCTCTCAAGAGTGATCTTTCCGAGGTTGGCAAGCTCAGCCTCAGAGATCTCGTCTCTGCTTACATACTGAGGGTTCATTGCAGCTACCTGCATTGCAACGTTCTTCAGTGCTTCTCTGTTAGCGTCAGTGTCATTTCCTTCAGCAGCTACGATAACGCCGATGTTTCCGCCGCCGTGGATATATGAAGCCATAACATTTCCGGCAACCTTCTCGATTCTTCTGACGTTCATGTTCTCACCGATCTTAGCGATGAGTGCTGTCAGTGCTTCGCCGATTGTCTGGTTGTCGTCGAAAGCCATAGCCTTGAAAGCTTCGATATCATTGCTCTCTGCATTGAGTGCCAGCTGAGCCAGCTTCTCTACGAATCCGATGAACTCGTCGTTCTTTGCAACGAAGTCTGTCTCGGAGTTAACTTCTACGATAGCAGCTGCCTTCTTGTCTGCTGAGAAAGCAGTTCTTACAAGACCCATAGCAGCGATTCTGCCGGCCTTCTTAGCAGCCTTGGAGAGTCCCTTTTCTCTCAGGATCTCTACAGCTCTGTCCATATCTCCATCAGCCTCTACAAGAGCCTTCTTGCAGTCCATCATTCCTGCAGCGGTCATGTCACGAAGCTCTTTTACCATCTTTGCAGTTACAGCCATATTTTCCTCCTTAAGTATGACTATATCGATGCCCCTTTAATGCAAAGGGGCACCGATCTATTGATAATCCTATGAATTACTCCTCGTCTGCAGCTTCCTCAGCCTCTGCCTCTGCCTCAGCCGGTGCAGCCTCTGCAGCGTCTGCAAAGCTCTCGCCCTGCTTAGCCTCGATGATAGCGTCAGCCATTGTGCTTGTGATCAGCTTTACGGCTCTGATAGCATCATCGTTAGCCGGGATAACGTAATCAACGTCATCAGGGTCGCAGTTAGTATCAACGATACCTACTACAGGGATACCGAGGATCTTAGCTTCCTTGACAGCGATTCTTTCCTTCTTAGGGTCAACTACGAAGATTGCGCCAGGCATTCCCTTCATGTCCTTGATTCCGCCGAGGTACTTCTCGAGCTTGTCAGCCTCAGCAACCATCTTCAGTGCTTCCTTCTTAGCATACTTGTTGATAGTGCCGTCTTCCTGCATTGCTCTGATCTCAGCGAGTCTCTCGATTCTCTTGCTGATTGTCTTGTGGTTGGTGAGCATTCCGCCGAGCCATCTCTCGTTTACGAAATACATTCCGCATCTTTCAGCTTCATCTCTGATTGCAGCCTGAGCCTGCTTCTTGGTTCCTACGAAGAGAACCGGCTTGCCGCTTGCTCCGACCTGTCTCATGAAATCATAAGCATCGTCGATCAGACCGAGTGTCTGCTGAAGGTCGATGATATAGATTCCGTTTCTCTCTGTGAAGATGTAAGGAGCCATCTTAGGGTTCCATCTTCTTGTCTGATGTCCGAAATGGACGCCTGCTTCGAGCAGCTGTTTCATTGTTACTACTGACATTTTATAACCTCCGGTTAAACTTACTTCCACCGTGACTTACTGCCTTCAACCCCGCTGTTTGCAAGGGCACCGCGGCTGTTCACAGTGTGACAAATATATATCTGTGCGCAAAGGCACTCGTATATTATACATATGCGAGTGCCCCATTTCAAGTACTATTTATATTCAGTTTTTTCAGGTCAGAGCCCATGTTCTTTTAAGAGCAAAATTCTGTTCTTCTCAGTGCAAAACTCCGCTCTTTTTCAGGCATGATCCTATTCTGCGAGCAGTCCGTCCAGTGTCTCTCTGTACTTCGCCACATTGGCGCCGACGATTGGATCTCCGACAAGGTTGCCTTCACTGTCCACGAAGTATGTCGTAGGAGTTCCCGGTGCGGCCAGCTGACTGTTTGAGCCGTCCCAGGCCTTGAGATTCAGATAGGTCACGCCTGTATCCTTCACAATGTCGTGCGCATCTGCAAGCTTGGAATCATCCGCTTCAGTAACATCCACGACGAGTCCCACAACAGCAGCTCCCTTATCTGCGTATTCCTTGCTGATCACCTCGATCTCCGGCATCTCTTCAACGCATGGGCCGCAGTAAGTTCCCCAGATATTTATCATGGTGATCTTGTTCTTAGCGAAAAGGTCCTTCGAATCAACAGCGTTTCCGTCCAGATCGGTCGTCTGGAAAGAGATGCTGCTTCCGGCAGTCTGTGCGGACTGATCACCGGATCCCGATGACCCGCTTCCGCCGCCACCGCAGGCTGTCATTGTAAATATCATGCTCATTGCCAGCAGTAATGCCAGAACTGTTTTCTTCTTCATAATATGTACTGTCCCCCTTACGCTTCAGATATCCGTATATACCGCCTACAGGCTTATGCTTCTTCAGCAGTTTTCACTTCCTGTTCCGGCAGCTGTACCGGCCCCGGTCCTATATTCATAGACAGCGCATGCATCGGACATACATGGATGCACTCACGGCACCTTATGCACTCGTTGCTGTTAGGCGTCTTATGCGGATCGACATTCATTTTGCACGTCTTTGCGCAGATGCCGCAGTCCACACATTTCTCCTTGTCCACGCGCATGCGGATCAGGCTCACCTTCTGGAAGAGCCCGTAAAACGCTCCCAGAGGGCCAATGTCATTAAGTTAAGATGACGAAGAGATACTCTCTCATCAGAAATGATGAGGGGGTATTTTTTTCTTGTACATATTG
>CACWYF010000061.1 GCA_902765035.1 uncultured Eubacteriales bacterium | reverse complement strand
GTTTTCTGGCATTTTATGTTTCACGTGAAACATAAAAGCGGATGCGACTGTCCGTCACATCCGCTGTATTCTCCCTGTCGTCATTTGACAGATAATTGTTTCACGTGAAACGTTTGCTCCGCATCCTAATACTTCCTGATCACCATGAGCACATGTCCGGAGATGTCCCCGGCAGCCCCTGCCGGCTCTTCCACTCTCTCGAGTTTTCCTCTGTACTTCTTAAGCGCCTTTCCGGCATCTGCAGTCTCGGCTTCGTAGTTCTCTCCTTTGTAAGGCACGAAGTATCCGCCTGCCTTAACAAACGGAAGGCACCAGCCGGAGAGCTTATCCAGACTCGCTACTGCTCTGGATACGCAGAGATCAAATGCTCCGCTGTATTCAGGCTTGCGGGATATCTCTTCCGCTCTTGCATGTACCGTTCTGAGATTCTCTATTCCGAGAGTCTGTGCGAATTCATCAATTACTCTGAGCCTCTTGAGAGTGGAGTCGAGAAGAACGAACTCCTTGTCCGGATCAGCTATAGCAAGCAAGGCGCCCGGAAAACCTGCGCCCGTTCCTACATCTATGACCTTCTTCGCCTCCCTGTATTCAGGGAGTGAGGTTATAAGGAGAGAATCCGCAAGATGCTTCTGCATAGCTTCATCCCTGTCTCTTACAGCTGTGAGGTTGATATGTTCATTCCTTTCAAGGACCATATCAATATATGAGACAAGCATGGCTGTCTTCTCTTCCCCGTACTCTGAAGTAAGCTTCTGTATTAAAGATTCAGTGTCTTTTCTGTCTGCCATAGTTTAAGGGTTCTGCTAATAAGCAGTATTATAAATACTTTTCTGAGCGATCTGCTGTATTAAAGGGTCGAAGAAGTTCTCATCTCCTTCTCAAGATAGATAAGAAGAACATTTATATCTGCCGGAGATACTCCTGAGATCCTGCTTGCCTGTCCAACTGTAAGCGGCCGAATATCCGAAAGCTTCTGTCTGGCTTCCAGCCTGAGTCCTCTTATCGAGTTATAGTCCAGGAATTCGCTGAGCTTCTTGTTCTCAAGATTCCTGAGCTTTTCAACTTCGCTGATCTGCTTGCGGATATATCCGTCGTACTTGAGCATTACTTCTACTTCGGTCTTCTCATTGCTTCCGAGCTGCGGTCTGCTCTCATCATCTATCTCTGCAAGGTCATCATAGGTGATCGCAGGCCTTCTGAGAATATCCGCAAAGGTCTGATTGCCTGTCTCTGCAATATCTCTGCGCTTTCTTTCTATAAGCTCGGGATCAATATCCGCAGGAGCGAGATCGCATTCATGCTTAATAAGAAATGCCCTGAAGCTGTCAATATCTGTCTTTCTGGTTCTGAGTCTGGCGACTTCCTCATCAACCTTCCTGCTCTTCTCAAGATATCTCTGATATCTCTCTTCAGAAACTGACCCATAGTCATATCCAATCTGTGTCAGTCTTCTGTCTGCATTGTCCTGTCTGAGAAGGAGTCTGTATTCAGCGCGGGACGTCATGATCCTGTAAGGCTCATTGGTTCCCTTAGTGACAAGGTCATCGATAAGTACGCCGATGTAAGCCTGATCCCTTCTGAGAACAAGCGGCACAAGGCCTCTTATCTTCCTTACAGCATTGATGCCTGCAATGAGACCCTGCGAAGCGGCTTCCTCATAACCCGAACTGCCGTTGAACTGTCCCGCGCAGAACAGGCCTTCAAGGATCTTGCTCTCAAGGCCGGGCTTAAGTGAAAGCGGATCAACGCAGTCATATTCGATGGCATATGCAGGTCTTACGATCTCAGCATGTTCAAGTCCAGGGATAGTGGAATAGAAATCATGCTGCACATCTTCAGGAAGGCTTGAGCTCATGCCCTGTATGTACATCCAGTCTGTATCGAGTCCTTCCGGCTCAACAAACAGCTGGTGTCTCTTTCTGTCTCTGAAGCGCGATACTTTGTCCTCGATAGACGGACAGTATCTCGGTCCGACTCCGACGATGTTACCTGAGTACATCGCAGATTTTTCAATGTTATCAAGGATTATCCTGTGAGTCTCCTCGTTGGTGTATGAAAGCCAGCATGAAATCTGATCGATATCATACTCCTTGTCTTCATTGAGGAAGCTGAACGGTACGATCTTGTCATCACCCTTCTGCTCCTTCATTTTGCTGTAATCGAGCGAGTCTCTCAGCATCCTGGCAGGTGTTCCTGTCTTGAATCGACGGATCGGGAACCCCAGCTCGCGGAGATTCTCACCGAGAGCGCACGCAGGAGGAAGTCCTGCGGGACCAGATACAGTGACGTCGTCACCGATAAAAATTTTGCCCCCGAGGAATGTGCCGGTGCAGATAACGACTGCATCTGCTGAGTATTCAGTGCCGTCAGCTGTCCTGATGCCCTTTATTCTTCCGATCCTCTTATAGCCGGAACCGGTCTCAGCTGCTGAGTTCTGCTCAATTGCAGCTGTATCAGGGTCATCGACTATGAATTCAGATACTTCAGCACATATGAGGTCAAGTCTCTCCTGCCCTTCTATCGTCCTGAGCATCTCATCGTGATAGCGGTGCTTGTCTGCCTGGGCTCTGAGCGAGTGCACTGCAGGGCCCTTGGATGTATTGAGCATCTTGGACTGGATGAATGTCTTGTCCGTATTGACGCCCATCTCTCCGCCGAGAGCATCTATCTCTCTTACAAGATGGCCCTTGCCGGTGCCTCCGATCGAAGGATTGCACGGCATCATGGCAACAGACTCGATATCCGTGCAGAACATCGCAGTCTTCATGCCCATTCTGGACGCAACAAGACCGGCCTCGCATCCAGCGTGGCCGGCACCGATTACTATTACCTCATAACTATGTGTATTATTACTATCCAATAGTGATTCCTTAAATAATAAAAATCTGTATTCCTGAATTGATCACTTACCGAGGCAGAACTTGCTGAATACTCTGTCGAGCACCTCGTCTCCTACCTCTTCACCGATGATGTTTCCGAGGGAATCATACGCATAATGGGCCGAAAGTTCAATAACTTCCATAGGATCACCGTTCTGGATCATCGTTATTGCCTCATTTATGTTCATCTCGGCATTTCTGAGCATCCTGACATGTCTCTCGTTGGTGACTATATTCATTTCCCTGGCATTCAGTCTGCCGATATCATACATCTCAGTAACTGCATCGGCAACTGCTTTGACTGCTTCAGGAACACCTCCTCCGACAAGAGACGTGCTTACAACAGAAGCTCCCGGTAGTTTTGCCTTAACATCTTCCTCTGTGATCGTGACTCCGAGGTCATTCTTGTTGATGACAACGAGGAGATGCTCATTGTTCATCTTCTCTATGTATTCAAGGACGGTGTCGTCCTTGTCATCGAGATCATGGCTGCCGTCAAGGACGAGAATGATGAGGTCAGCTGACGCCATAGCCTGCGCGGTGCGCTCGATGCCGATCTTCTCGACTTTGTCCTCAGTATCCCTTAGTCCTGCTGTATCCACAAGAACGATCGGAACGCCGCCGATGGAAACGCTTTCCTCGACAGTATCCCTAGTCGTACCCGGAACATCCGTGACTATGACGCGCCCCTCTCCGAGAAGAGCGTTCATGAGAGAGCTTTTGCCCGCATTAGGCTTGCCTGCGATGACGACTCTGACGCCTTCACGCGCGATGCGGCCTATGGATGCAGTGTCCAGCAGGTCCTCGATGTCGTTCAGGACCCATCTGAGCTGTGAAACAAGCTCTGTTCCGTCGTAGTCACCGGCAAAATCCTCGTCTTCATCAGGATAGTCGATGTCTACTGCCATCTGTGCGAGCACATCAAGCATGGTCTCGCGTATCTCGCGGATCTTGTCACCGAGCCTTCCTGCGCTCTGGCTCTCTGCGATGCTCAGAGACAGGTCGGTCTTGGCTTTGATGATATCTATGACAGCCTCTGCCTGTGAGAGGTCCATCTTGCCGTTGAGGAATGCAAGCTTGGTGAATTCACCCGGCTCAGCCATTCTGACGCCTTCGACCTCAGAGTCGAGGACAGCCTGCAGGATGTTCTTAAGTCCTGTGTTGCTGCCGTGCGCCTGGATCTCGAGTACATCCTCTCCTGTATACGAGTGAGGGCCTTCCATGAAGAGGAATATAGCTTCATCGATGATCTCAGCCTCAGGATCAGCGGCATTTCTGCTGACTCTGCTGAGATAAGCATGCCTTGGCTTGATTTCCTCCGGAAATCTGACCATAAGGCGCTTCATTATGTCCCGGCATCCCGGCCCGCTGACCTTGACGATGCCTATGCCGGCTTCGCCCGGAGCGGATGAAATTGCAGTAATAGTATCGTTCATATCTTGCCTTCTCTCTGTGTGTCAATGATGTGTCAAAAAGGACTGTCCCTTCTGACACATTTATATTATTGCATGCAGGAATGATGTTCCCTCGCCTCTGTAATCTATGCCGAAGTACTCGCCAATGGTAGCCCCCATGTCTGCGAAGGTGTGAAGGGTGCCGAGGTTGACACCTTTCTTCAGGCAATGCCCCCATGCAAGTACCGGGACGTACTCTCTGGTGTGGTCTGTGCCTGTGTAACCCGGGTCGCAGCCGTGGTCTGCAGTGATGAGGATGATATCTTCATCTCCCATCTTTTCCATCAGCTTTCCGAGCTGCACGTCAAAATCGTTGAGCGCCTTGGTATATGCCGGGATGTCTCTCCTGTGTCCGTAGATCATATCTGTATCTACAAGGTTAACATAGCAGAGTCCCTCGAAATCACAGTCCGCAACGTCGATGGTACGGTCCATGTTGGCATCGTTGCCCATGTTAGGAATGCTGACCATCACGCTTTTACCTGCGAATATATCCTTGATCTTGCCGACTCCGATGTTGACAAAGCCCTCTTTTTTCAATGCATCGAGCACTGTTTCTCTCGGCGGCTGCAGACTGAAGTCGTGTCTTCTAACAGTCCTCCTGAAAGGCCACTCTCCTTCGAAAGGTCTCGCTATGATCCTTCCGCAGCCGTGCTCGCCATGCATGACATCTCTTGCGATGCGGCACATGCGGTACAGCTCTTCAACTGGTACGATATCCTCATGTGCTGCGATCTGCATTACGGAATCAGCGCTGGTGTATACGATCATCGCGCCGGTCTTCATGTGTTCTTCGCCGTAGTCCTTGATGACTTCGGTTCCGGAATAAGGCTTGTTGCAGATTATCTTCCTGCCCCATGCCTTTTCCAGGGTATCAAGGATATCCTGCGGGAATCCGTCAGGATATGTCGGAAGCGGAGTGTGGGATATCATGCCGGCCATTTCCCAGTGACCGACTGTTGTGTCCTTGCCGGCGGACTGCTCCTGTGCCCTGCCGTAAATACCTTCTATATCCTCCGGCTTAACAGGCTCATCCGACCTGAAAGAGGTCCCGTCGATATTGAAAAGCCCGAGGCGTGCCATATTAGGCACATCAAGGAGTCCGCTCCTCGCGCAGGTTCCGAGCGTATCACTTCCGGCATCGCCGAATGCCGCAGCGTCAGGCGCTTCTCCGCATCCGACACTGTCGAGTACTATCCAGAAAACTCTTTTGCTCATTTTATCAGGCCTCCATTGCTCCGGTACTGAATGATTCCGGCCGCCTAATCTTCATTACTCTCCTTTGCAGCCCTTGCCGCATCATCTGCTATCAGCATTCTGATCGCTTCGATTGCAACGCGAATAGCCTTATCAGTATCATGCTCCTGATGATTAGGCAGTCCTGCCTTTTCCCTCTCCTGATTCGCAACTACAAGGAAAACCGATCCTACTCTGACTTTGCGGTACGCACCGACAATAAAGAGAGTAGAGGACTCCATCTCAGAAGCCTTGCATCCAAGACGCAGCCATGCATCCCACTTGTTCAGGAGCTCATGACTGTTAGGAAGTGCTTCCGGCATGTGCTGTCCGTAAAAAGCATCCTTGCACTGAACGACACCGGTATGATACTTAAACCCGAGCTCGCGTGCTGCAAAGACCAGTGAAGCTGCTACTGTAACATCCGGTACTGCCGGATATTCGATCGGAGCGTATTCCTTGGATGTACCATCCTGCCTTACAGCACCGGTAGCAATAACAATATCTCCACCCTTTACATTGATATCCATGCCGCCGCATGTGCCTACTCTGATAAAGGTTTTGCCGCCGACATTGCAGAGCTCTTCAAGCGCGATCGAAGCCGACGGTCCGCCCACTCCTGTACTGGTGCAGCTGACCTTGACCCCGTCAAGTGTGCCTGTGTATGTGACGAACTCACGGCTGTCAGCTACCTTGACCGGGTTGTCAAAATATGCCGCGATCTTAGGTACTCTGTGCGGATCTCCGGGAAGAATTACGTACTCTCCGATGTCTCCCGGTCTCAGTCCGACGTGATACTGATAGCCTGCTCCTTCTGTATAATCGATCATAATCTGCTCCTTACGTTCGTAAAACTATATAATTCAGTTACGATTATTATAATATTATTTCAAAACCATCCGTTTTAATGGTCTTTTTGCCGGATCCCGCTGATTGACGATATAAATGCAAAATTTTATTTTTCGAGCTCTTTTACGGCTTTGACGATACGGCTGGTACCGAGTCTGTCTGCACCGAGTTCGAGGAATTTCTCTGCATCATCGAGTCCTGCGATGCCGCCGGAAGCCTTCATCCTGACTCCCTCTCCGATGTTCTTTGAGAAGAGTTCGATGTCCTCGAATGTAGCACCGTCTCCTCCGAAGCCTGTCGAAGTCTTGATGAAATCTGCTCCTGCGAAAGTAACTATCTCACACATTTTTGCCTTCTCTTCATCGGTCAGCATGCATGTCTCAACGATGACCTTGAGGATGTGATCAACGCAGATCTCTTTGAGTGTTCTGATCTCATGCTCGAGTTCATCCCACTTGCCGTCCTTGACCCATCCGAGGTTGATGACCATGTCGATCTCATCAGCTCCGTTGTCTATAGCGTCACCTGTCTCGAATGCCTTGACTGCTGTTGTGTTGTATCCGTTAGGGAATCCGATTACTGTGCAGATCTTTACTCTGCCTGCTGCATATTCAGCAGCCTGCCCTACGTATGAAGGCGGGATGCATACCGATGCAGTCTCATACTTGATTCCGTCGTCTACTATCTGCTTTATGTCCTCCCATGTTGCTGTCTGCTTGAGCAGTGTGTGGTCAACATGGCTGAGTATTCCTTTTACATCCATACCCTGTGATCGCATGACTTTCCGTAAATTGT
>CACWYF010000060.1 GCA_902765035.1 uncultured Eubacteriales bacterium | reverse complement strand
AACAGCAGACTGCTGATGACTGAGAGCTTGCTCTCTGTCTGAAGCTGTCTGCTGTTTAAGTTAAGAGGCTGCCACATTTTATTCAAATGCGACAGCCCCCTTTTTATTACCTAACTGGTTCTCCTTCGTCAGGACAAGTCATCTAACGGCTCGTCTTTATCTAGGAGTCATCTTGCTCAGGATCTCCTTCCTGATCTTGAAGGTGTAGAAGACCGACATGGCAACTCCGGCGATCTCCGCTGTAGGGAATGCCCACCATACCATGTTGACCCCGCCGATCTTAGCGTAGATATATGAGCACGGGATGATTATGAGCAGCTGCCTTACAAGAGAGATGTTCATGCTGTATACGCTCTTGCCGAGGGCCTGGAAGGCTGCTCCTCTCATGATCGCGTACCCTGCGAACGGGAAGTTCAGCGACATGATGTGAAGTGCGACCACTCCCATCTGGACCATCTCAGGCGGAGCACTGAAGAGCGACATCAGCTGTTCCGGGAAGAGCCAGAATATGAGCGTTCCGACCGCCATGACTCCCACGCCGTATCTGACGCCGAGGCTCATTGCCTGCTCGAGGCGGTCCTTCCTGTCTGCACCGTAGTTGTATGCGATGATAGGCACCGATCCGTTGTTCATTCCGAATATAGGCATGAACACGAAGCTCTGCAGCTTGAAGTATACTCCGAACGTGGTTACTGCCAGATCAGAGAATCCCGCAAGGATATTGTTTATGCTGAAGTTCATCAGAGCCCCGACAGCCTGAAGCACTATTGACGGGATACCGATCCTGTAGATGTCCTTCATCGTCTGGAAGTGAGGTCTGATCTTGCGGACCGACAGAGCCACCTCTTTATTGAAGTGTCTGTTGAACAGGTGGCCGAGTACACAGCCGAGCAGCTGCCCGAATACCGTAGCAAGAGCAGCGCCCTTTGCCCCCATCCTCGGTAAGCCGAACAGTCCGAAGATCAGGATAGGGTCTACGACCGTGTTGAACAGGGTGCCCGAAAGCTGCATGTAGAAGATGTACTTGGTTTTGCCTGTACCCTGCAGCAGCCTCTCGAACATCGACTGGATCATCGGCGCGAACGACAGCCACTGGGTTATCCTGAGGTATATCGTTCCGTCTGCAATGATCTGGGCATTGGTGTTCTCAGATGTCATGAGGCTCATGATCTGAGGGGCAAAACATCCGACAACGAAGAATATCGAGTAGTTGATCGCAACGAGGATGAATCCGTTGTGAGCTACTTTGTCCGCTCTGTCGTAATCCTTCGCTCCGAGATATCTTGAGAGCAGAGCACTCATACCTACGGCAGTTCCTATACCGAACGCCGCGTTGAGGTTCTGGAACGGGAAGCAGTATGAGACCGCAGTCAGAGCGTCCGTGCTGTACATGCCGAGAAATATGGAGTCCACGATATTGTACAGTGCCATTACGAACATCGACACCATCAGCGGCGCAGACATCTTAAGAAGGAGCTGATGGACAGGCTCAGTTCCGAGCCTGTCAGAATCCCTCTTCTTAACAGCTTTTTCTTCAGCCTCCGCTGTCTCTGTTTCCTTTTCCTTTAACTCTCTGTTATCTTCCAAAATTATATAGCCTCTTAGCTTCTGAGTTCTTCTCCGCGGCTCTTTGCTGCAGATCTCTGGATTGCCTTTACTATTTCTACGACCGGTATGATCATGAACGCGAGTCCCATTGCGACTCCGTACTCCTTCCAGCTGATCGTTGCGAACTCAAAGAGTCTTGCAAGTGCCGGTACCTCTATGACTACGGTAGTAAGGAGCAGTGCTGCGATGCCGGAGCCCCACAGCCATTTGTTCTGTCTCGAAAGTGTGAATATGGACTGTCTTCTCGATCTCATGTTGAATGAGTGGAAGATCTCGCACATCGACATTGTCAGGAACGCCATTGTGATCCCGTCATTGCTGGCGACGATGTGCCACTGTCCTGTTTCCATGAACTCGCCGATGAAGTAAG
Source organism: uncultured Eubacteriales bacterium (assembly GCA_902765035.1). Lineage (GTDB taxonomy): Bacteria > Bacillota > Clostridia > Peptostreptococcales > Anaerovoracaceae > Crickella. Next base: position 5,342 of record CACWYF010000060.1, on the reverse strand, counting down.
CAGCCATTACAAGCATGGTTGTTACTGCACCCTGATATACGATGTCCTTATCCATTCCGCCTGCGAATACGCCTTCTCTTGCGCTTCTAGGCTTCTGCTTCATCGAGTCACCCTCTGCCTCCTCAAGGCCGAGCGCCAGGGCCGGCAGCGAGTCTGTGATCAGGTTGATCCACAGCAGGTGAGCAGGCTTGAGGATAGTGAAGTTCATCATTGTTGCTACCAGGATGGACATTACCTCACTGACATTAGTAGCGAGCAGGAACTGGATAGCCTTTCTGATGTTGGCGTAGATCCTGCGGCCTTCCTCTACCGCGGATACGATAGTGGCAAAATTGTCGTCTGCAAGGATCATGTCCGCAACGTTCTTCGTAACGTCGGTTCCCGTGATACCCATTCCGATTCCGATGTCTGCCGACTTGATGGCCGGTGCATCGTTTACACCGTCTCCGGTCATGGCTGTTACCATGTTGTGCGCACGCCATGCCTTGACGATCCTTACCTTATGCTCAGGCTGTACCCTTGCATATACGGAATATGTGCTCACCTTATTGAGAAGCTCTTCATCGGACATGTCGTCCAGAGCCGCTCCGAGTATCGCATCGTCTGCGCTCTCTATGATGCCGAGGTCCTTACCGATAGCGACTGCAGTGTCAAGCTGGTCGCCTGTGATCATGATAGGTCTGATGCCTGCCTCACGGCACTCTGCAACAGCGTCCTTGACCTCCGGTCTTATAGGGTCGATCATTCCGACAAGACCGATAAAGATGAGCTCCTGCTCAAGAGCTTCAGGTGAGAAATCATCCGGTCTCTTATGGTGTACTCTGGCAGCAAGGGAAAGGACTCTGAGCGCTTTGCCCGCCATCCTTGCATTCGCACGTCTGACGCTCTCAGCGAGCTCTTCAGTCATAGGCTTGATGCCTTCCTGGGTAAGGATAAACTCCGAATGTCTGAGTACAACGTCCGGCGCACCCTTGGTGAACTGAACGTATTCTGATTTTGCGATAAGCTCGTCAAGCTCTGTGTCGATCTCTGCAGGAGCATCCATCTCGGTGTTCCTGTGAACTGTCGACATCATCTTTCTGCCGGAGTCAAAAGGAGCCTCTCCGATACGAGGGAACATTTTGACCAGTCCCGGCTTAGGCATGTTCTGAACTGAAGCATATGCTACCAGAGCAGCCTCGGTCGGTTCGCCGACTACTTCCTCGCCGGTCTCGGTGGTCTTGAGCTCAGCGTCGCAGCACAGGGCCATTCCTGCAGCAAGCAGATCCTGATCCTGGGCATAGTAGTCCACGACAGTCATCCTGTTCTGTGTCAGGGTTCCTGTCTTGTCCGAGCAGATTATCTGTGCGCAGCCGAGAGTCTCAACTGCAGTAAGCCTTCTTATTACAGCATTCCTGTTGGACATCTTGGTAACGCCCATGGAAAGCACTATAGTTACTACCGCTACGAGACCTTCCGGAATAGCAGCAACAGCGAGTGATATAGCAAGCATGAAGGTGTCGATCATGACATCCATGCTGATGTGTCCTGCCTTGATAACACCAAGAGCGAAGATGAATATGCATATTCCGATGACCAGTCTGGTCAGGATCCTGGAGAGCTGAGCGAGCTTGATCTGAAGCGGCGTCATCTCTTCCTCGGCCTGTGCAAGTGCATCGGCGATCTTTCCCATTTCAGTGGACATTCCTGTTCCGGTGATAACGGCCTTTCCTCTGCCGTATACAACGGTGCTGCCCATGTAGATCATGTTCTTTCTGTCACCGAGAGGGATGTCCTTTGCCCCCTCCTCCAGTACGATCTCCTCTGACTGCTTGGTAACAGGAACGGACTCTCCTGTAAGAGCCGCTTCCTCAACCTTCATCGATGCAGCTTCGAGAAGTCTTCCGTCAGCAGGGATGCTGTCACCTGCCTCGAGGATGATGACGTCTCCCGGAACGAGCTCGTCACTCGGAAGTGTAGTGATCTCGCCGTCTCTCAGGACTTTGGACTTTGCCGCCGTCATCTTCTTGAGAGCTTCGATGGCCTCCTCAGCCTTGCTCTCCTGAACTACGCCCAGCACTGAGTTCAGCACTACTACGAACAGGATGATGAAGACATCTGCAGGGTTCTCGCCCTCGTACAGAGATGTTACGAGCGACAGAGCAGCTGCGACCAGAAGGATGATGATCATAGGGTCCTTCATCTGGTCGAAGAATCTGAGTATCGCACTTCTCTTCTTGGCTTCAATGAGCCTGTTAGGTCCGTACTGTTCCGTTCTTTCAGCAGCCTGCGCTCCCGAAAGACCATTCTCGGCAGATGCAGTCTCCGCCAGAACAGACTGGACCGTTTCAAGATACGGTCTGTAGTTTTCTTTCATTATTATTCCTCCCACTTGAACCATATTGTTCGAGTGGGATCAGGTCCGGACACACAATCCTGTGTTGGAGGCACATAAGGAATCTTCCCAACACAGCTTCGCTGCGATGGGCCCCTCCTTATGTGTGTCCCAGCCTGATCCCGCTTCAAAAAGCAATCATAGTATTCTACCATCATCGGTTACATATTTCTACATTGTCTACTATTTAATACGCGGCAGTCGGGTAACTTTTTCCTCGACCTGAAACCATTGACTTTTCAACGTTTTTGCATGTTAAAAATGTATCGCAATGTATTTTTTCCCGACCCGCAAAAAGTAAAGATTTATTAAATCATTGAAAAATCAGCTGTTTGTGATGGTTTAGTGAAATTAGATAAATGTTTGACGAATTTTTTGTTTGACATCAACCTTTTTAGATTTTATCCTTAAATTGTATAAATTCAGATTGGCGTATTATCGTGTCTTCAATCTGAACGAGTACGCTGATCTTATTTATATGTAAGGTGAATTTGTAAGGAGGTATTTTATGAGCATTGGCGAAATTATCAGCACCCTAGACGGTTGGGTGTGGGGTACCGTCATGATGGTTCTCATCATCGTGGTCGGTATACTACTATCAGTTCGCACAGGCTTCCATCCTCAGAGAAGGATAGGTCTTTCCCTCAGATACGCTGTTACCAACGAGGAAGGCGCTGAGGGTGACGTATCCAGCTTCGGAGCTCTGACAACAGCTCTGGCTGCTACAGTAGGTACAGGTAACATCGTAGGTGTATCTACAGCTATCATGGCAGGCGGACCTGGAGCTCTCTTCTGGATGGAGTTTGCTGCATTCTTCGGAATCGCAACAAAGTATGCAGAGGGTGTTCTGGCTGTTAAGTACAGACATGTAAAGGAAGACGGCTCAATCCTCGGCGGACCTTTCTACTACATCGAGAAAGGTATGGGAGCAAGCTGGAAATGGCTCGCTAAGATGTTCGCACTGTTTGGCGCTCTCGCTGGTGCCCTCGGTATCGGAACATCTACACAGGTAAATGGTATCGTTAATGCTATCAACAAGGTAGCTACAGAAGTAGGCGCTACAAAGGTCGCATTCACTGCATTCGGTGAAGACGCATCCTGGGTAAAGGTTATCGCAACGATCCTGATCACAGCAGGAACCATCGCTGTAATCGTAGGTGGTATCGAGAGAATCGCTCAGGTAACTGAGAGGATCGTACCTGCTATGATGGTACTCTACGTAGTAACAGCTCTGCTGGTATTCTTCTACAACATCGGCAACCTGCCGCACGCTATCGTAGAAGTAGTTGCAGGAGCATTCGGAATGAGAGCTGCTGCAGGCGGAGCAATGGGAGCATTCCTCCTGGCACTGCAGAAGGGTGTTGCAAGAGGTATCTTCTCGAACGAGGCCGGTCTTGGTTCCGCACCTATCGCTGCTGCTGCCGCTCAGACAAGAGAGTGCGTACGTCAGGGAATGGTATCCTCGACCGGTACATTCCTTGATACGATCATCATCTGCACAATGACAGGTCTCTGCGTTGTTATGACAGGCGCTCACGAGCAGGGCCTCGAGGGTGTAGAAGTAACGATGTGGGCATTCGGAAACGGACTCCCATGGCCACAGCTCTGCGGATTCGTTATCCTGGCTCTGTGCCTCGCACTCTTCGCATTCTCAACGATTCTCGGTTGGGACTACTACGCTGAGAGATGCTTCGACTACCTGACAAACGGCAACAAGGGCGCTATCAAGGCATACAGATGGCTGTATGTTGCTGCTGTAGCGATCGGACCTTTCCTGCCGCTCGCAGTTGTATGGGATTTCGCAGACCTGATGAACGGTCTGATGGCATTCCCGAACCTGGTAGCTCTGTTCGCTCTCTCCGGCATTGTTGCCAAGGAGACCAAGGACTTCTGGGCAAGGAAGACATCCGGCGAATACGATGATGGTCTTGCTGCTGCAAAGGCTGCTAAGCAGGCTGCAAAGGGTAAGTAATCATCCCGCTGACAAGCAGCAGATGCTATCAAGCAAAACAAAGATCCCGCATCGCAAGATGCGGGATCTTTATTTATCTTTGCATCAGACGGGCTTACCCTGATTATGGCCCCTGTTCTATGTTCCGGCCGGCAGTCCCGGTCTATAGCTCTATCTTGTCAAACGCATAGCATATCTTATCTGTGCTGTGGCTGTCTGAGCTGAGGACGAATATGCCGCCCTTGTTCTTGATATACTTTATCTGGTCTGCTGCCGGATACGGAGTTGTCCTGTAGCCCTTGGCCATTGCCCCTGTATTGATCTCGAAGACCGGCCTGTCTCCTGCTTCAATGAGGCCGAGTGTCTCGAGGCGGTTCGGCTTTCCGCTCTTTCTGAGCTCTGCGGTATCTTCGAAGATTTTGTCAACTGCATCCATCCACGCTGTCATGTAGCGCGGGTCAGCTGTTCCCACTATCTGGACAGGCAGTGTCTCATTGAATTTTGTTACGAGGTCAAAATGCCCTATGATATCGCACTCTGTCTTCTTAACGATATTCCCCACCTGCTTATAGTAGTCCGCAGCCATGGCGGCCATGTCGCCGCCATAGTACTTATTTGCCTCGTCCATCAGCATCTCCGCTGCATAGTCTACGTCGAGATATGCGCCGTCCTTCAGCACATAATGCGATGATCCGATGAGATAATCGTACGGCGCCGTATCTATCTCCGCCCAGTAGTCGAGTTCAGTACCGAGCAGTACGCGGATCCTGTCAGCGTATTTGACCTTAAGATTGTTGACCTCTTCAATATATGCAGCTGTGTCCTTCTCGCTCATGCAGTAGCTGGTATCGAACCACGTGAATGAGTGGCCTGACAGTCCTACTGTTTTGAGCCCCACAGCAGCAGCGGCGATAATCATCTCTTCCGCAGAGTTCTTCCCGTCGCAGTATGTCGTATGCATGTGCAGATCAAAATCCTGCATAGTTTTACACCATCTTCTCCTGTTTTACCTTCTTG
>CACWYF010000059.1 GCA_902765035.1 uncultured Eubacteriales bacterium | reverse complement strand
CAAGTCCATCGACAATATCATGAGAGTAGAGGAATAGGTTTTCATCAGAACTGGATCCAGATCCGCTGTATGATTCTTTTCATAACAAAAGAGGGGACAAAGCCATCCCCTCTTTTTGCGTAATGGTTTATTCTAGTTAGCTGCAGCCGCCGCAAGAACGATGGAGTAGAATTTTTCTTCTGCGCTGGATCCTCTGGATGTAAGAACGATCGGTGCCTTTGCTCCTACTATGATGCCGGCCATCATTCCGTTGCTGCTGACAGTCCAGGACTTGCCAACCATGTTTCCTGTAGCCATCGACGGCATGATCATGGCGTCAACTTCACCTGCAACAGGGCTGTCGAACTTCTTGAACTCAGCGATTTCTTTGCTCAGAGCGATATCATAGGAGATCGGGCCTTCTACTGTGCAGCCTGTGATCTCTCCGTTCTGCCACATTTCCTTAAGAGCTGCAGCGTCTACGGATTCCTGAGCCTTCTTGTTCAGTACCTCAGCACCGCACATAACGCCTACCTTAGGATTCTCATAACCGAGTGCGTGGAGAACCTCAACAGCATTGTTTATGATCTTGACTTTCTGCTCAAGATCAGGCTGCAGCAGCATTCCGCCGTCTGTCAGGACAACTACCTTGTGATAGTTAGGTACCTGGAAGAGTCCTACGTGGGACATGATCTTTCCTACCTGGAGTCCTGTTTCCTTGTTGACTACCTGTCTCAGCAGGTCAGCAGTCTGCATGCGGCCCTTCATCAGGAAGTCGCCCTCGCCCTCGCGGATCAGGCGGACAGCAGTCTTTGCTGCCTCAACGTCATCATCCTCGTTATAGATCTTGACATCGCCAAAGTCGAATCCGTGCTCAGCGCAGATGCTCTTGATCTCGTCTTCCTTACCAACGAATACAGGTGTAACGATGCCTTCCTTGAACGCTTCATAAACAGCATCGAGTGAATGCTCGTCATGAGCGCAGCAGAGAACGATTCTCTTCTTGACAGGATTAGCCTTCACGAGTTCAGCCATAGCCTTGAAATCTTTAAGCATAAGTTTTGCCTCCTCATTAATAAAACAAGTGCTTTTATATCTTTTACATAGCCGGAGTTCCCACGCGGCACCCCTTTTGCGGTCATGCTGCCGGCTCCGGTCCGCCACGCATTATTTTATCACAATATCGCGCATACCGAAATAAGGCAAAGATGAGCTTTGTGTGAAGTTGCGGGCAAAACGGTTTTGCTGAGGTGCGTTCGATGCGCTTCGTACTGCTGCGGGCAAAACAGGCGGTTGAAAAGTTTGCAAAACGTACTACAATAATGTATGGGTGTTCTGCACCCCGTTCTATACTGTCGTACACCACGTACGGTGACGGCTCCCCTAAGATGAATGTTATTACTAAGGAGAATCAATTATCATGAGCAAAGTTACTGAGAGATTTTTCAGGTACATTTCTGTAGACACTCAATCGTCCGAGGAAAGCGATACTTTCCCGAGCACCGAGAAGCAGTTCAAGCTGTGCAGGATGCTCGCTGACGAGATGAAGGAAATGGGTGTCAGCAATGTACGCATGGACGAAGAGCACTGCTACGTTTACGGCGAGATCCCTGCCAACACGGACACGGACCGCACACTGGGATTCATTTCCCACATGGATACGGCTCCGGGACCTTCCGGCGACGCAAGCAATGCAAGAATAGTTGAGAATTACGACGGCAGCGTCATCAAGCTGAATGACGAAGTATGCCTCGACCCTGCAGAGTTCCCTGACATGAAGAAGTATGTCGGTCAGGACCTGATCGTCACTGACGGAGTTTCACTCCTCGGTGCTGACGACAAAGCCGGAGTTACAGAGATCATGTCGATGGCGGAGCGCCTGCTGAACGACCCGTCGATCAAGCACGGCAAAATCGCACTTGGTTTTACACCTGACGAAGAGATCGGCTGCGGAACTGACCATTTCGACGTTCCGGGCTTCGGCGTTGAGTGCGCTTACACTGTAGACGGCGGTCCGATCGGCGAGATCGAGTACGAGAACTTCAACGCTGCTACAGCTTTCATCACGATCACCGGCAAGGAGATCCATCCGGGCGAAGCCAAGGACAAAATGATCAATGCCGCAAGGATCGCAGGTGAATTCGACAGCATCCTGCCGCAGGAGATGAGACCTGAGTACACTGAGGGTTACGATGGATTCTTCCACCTCACCAAGCTCGTAGGCGGCGTTACATCCGCTGAGATGCAGTACCTGGTCCGCGACCATGATGCAGCACTCTTCCAGAAGAAGAAGGATCTTCTGAAGATCGCAGCCGACCTCATCAATGCAAAGTACGGAAACGTCCTCAAGCTCGAGATCAAAGACGCATACAGAAACATGAGAGAGTTGGTAGAGCCTCACATGTACCTGATCGACGATGCCAAGGCTGCATTCAAGGCATGCGGCGTAGAGCCTAGAGTCATCGCTATCCGCGGCGGCACAGACGGAGCTCAGCTCTCATACAAGGGCCTGCCTTGCCCTAACCTCTCGACAGGCGGACACAACTTCCACAGCAACCAGGAGTACATCCCGGTACAGTCGCTCGAGAAGATGGTAGACGTGCTGGTAGAGATCGCGCGCGTTAAGTAATAAGCAGTAAGCAGCATCAGCAGTTTATCCTGCCCGCGTCCTCGGGAGCGCAGCAATTTATGAAAGCGCTCCCTGCGGACCAATCATAAGGGGGTACCGCTTGCGGTGGATACCTTATGATGAATACTCGCAGCACAAACTGCTGACGCTGCATATAAGACACTAAAAAAGTTAGCGGTATCTTTCTCACAGGAGAATCATCCGCTAACTTTTTTCTTTGCTTTCTGGTTATACGCCTTATGTGCAGCCTTACTTCCCGCTGAGCTTGCTTCCCACGACGGTCAGGAGATAAGCCGCAAGTATGACGCAGCCCACTGCTATTTTGCCCATCATGGTACCGAGTGGTGCCGCGATGTATCCGAGCATCGGGACATGCAGTACCAGCTTGCCGATCACGTTCGAATAGATGACCGGGTTCATGTCATTCTGGGCATTCGCGTCACCCTTGGTTATGATCTCGCCGTCAGCAACGTGGTTCTCAACGACCCTGTGTGTAACAGGAGTGCTGCCGGCCTCGGTGCTGTAGAAGACGATTATGTCACCTGCCTCCAGCATCGACGGGTCTGTCTGCGTAGAGTAGACCATGCTCCCGACAGGGATCGCAGGCTCCATGCTTCCTGAGACGACCACATACTGATCAATACCGGCAAAACGCGGTACCGCCAGCCCCAGACATGCGATTATCGCCAGAACCAGAAGAATCGTACCTATTGAGCTGATCAGTTTTCCGATCGCCCTGCCCCCGTGAAACTCAGGTTTGCCGTCGTTCATCGCACGGGCTTCCTTCCGCGCCTTCCTCTTCTCTTCTTCTGTCTGGTCCCAGATGCCGAGGTCACCTTCGCGGCTCATGGAGCTGTTGCGCGCCGCCCTTCCGGATGCAGCCGTAGTTTCCGCAGCATCTCTGTATACGCTACGCTCTGCTCCGCCTCCTGCAGCTGAGCGTCTGCTCTCTACCACAGCCCGGTCTTCTTTTGCGTACTGGTCTTTGTTTCTTTCTACTCTGCTCATACTGTTTCTCTCCTGCAGTGCATGCAGATCACTCTTCTTCGAGGTCCTCAGGACCAAAGCTCTCAGGCAGCAGCTGCTCAAGAGTCCACTCCCTGTAGTCCGTCTCAGACTTTGCACAGATCACGTTCATCTTATCCGGACGGGCAAAATCCCTCATCACCTGTCTGCAGACCCCGCAAGGCGTGCAGTAATCGTGCTTAGCAAGGTCTTCCGGATCATCCGAATTCGGTCCACCGACGATAGCTATTGCGATGATCCTTCTCTCACCCTGAGCTGCAGCATGGAAAATGGCGTTTCTCTCAGCACATATAGTGTTCGTAAGCAGCGCGCTTTCCACATTGACGCCGGTGTAGATCCTCCCTGAATACATCAGTACCGCCGCCGCAACATTGTAGTGTGAATACGGGGCATACGAGTTCTTCAGGATATCCATCGCCTGCCTTATCATGGCAGCCTTCACCTCTTCAGGCACCTCTGCACCTTCTGCAGGCGGCGGCGTCACCCTCAGCAGCTTTTCATCCGTTACTTCTATGCTGTACATAATTACCTCTAAAACTCAAATCTGCGGCTGTCCTTGTCGACAAGTCCGGTCTCTACAGTGCAGCTGTAGCCGGATCTTGCAAAGTAGTTGGCAAGAAGCTCGGTGAAGTCCTTCATTGCAGCCTTGACTTCAGCCAGATTGACATCGCTGAATCCGTCGATAGGATACAGAACGCCTGCGGTCTTCTCTGTCATTTTGCCCACTTCACTCTGTCTCCAGGTCCAGCGGCGTGTCCTGACCTCATGGCCGGAAACATATACGACTTCGCCGTCTTCCGGATTGTCGAACTCATCCTCTGCTGCGCCGAACGGCCTGAATGTATCCTCAGCAGTTGCAGGCCTTACCTCGAGACCTGTGTCTGATGCGCCTCTGCCCGTACCGTCAGGACGGACGAATGTGTAGATGTCATGAGCCCCGATAGGCAGCTTGTACTTAAGCGAGATTGCATTGCCGAGATCGACTGCAGGATTGATCTCCGGCATTCCTTTGCCCTTGGCGATCCTGTCCATCAGCGCCTCTGCAGCACACGCATATCTGTTAGGGTTGATACCAAGCGCACGGAAAGCCTCGCGGTACGGAACGACACACGGGTCGTTCTTCGCTTTGTTGCCGCTCTCTTCAAAGTACTTCCTTACAGCCTCAGCATTCTCCTCGAGCATCTTAGTGATCGCAGGCACATCCTTCGAATTGTCGATGCCTGTAACAGCGACCACGCCGACAACAAATGTAGGCAGCTTGTCAAAAACCTCTTTACTTACTTCGTAGAACATTACATTTCCTCCTTCTCGGTCTCTGCCCCTTTCCGTATATTGTACAACCTCGGGCCCGATTAATCTATATCTTGTGCCAAAATGATAAGAATGGGTGTGTCATTGGGGACGGTCCTTTTGACACATTTCTGTTCATAGAAAAGCTGATAAAAAGAGCCGTCCCCACCTTCGTCTTTATAAAAAAAAGCGGCACAGGTTGTCCCATGCCGCTATTCCATAGTTTTCATCTTAGTACATGCACCGCATTTTCAGCGGCGGCATCTGCCCCGCAATTAAGCAAGAGCCTCGTTCAGTGCTGCTGTCAGAGCGTCTCCGTCAAGTCCGTGGACCTGTGCAGCTGCCTCGATGGACTCACCCTGGGAAGCAGGGCATCCGATGCACATCATGCCGTTAGCGAAGAATGTGCGGACCAGTTCTGGGTGCTCACTGATAACATCACCGATGATCATATCCTTAGTAATCATTTCTGTATCTCCTTTCACCGCTGCTCTCAGCAGCGCCGTTCAGTCTCGCGCGTCCGTGTTAACGCCCGTTATGTTCCATCGCATATAGTACAACCCGTGTGATAGGTTGTCAAGCAAAATTCCTATTTGCGTGGTAGGAAATTAGCAATATGACATTCAGAACCGTCCCCATTGTCATCAAATGTGTCAAAAAGGACCGTCCCCGGTGACACATTACAGTGCGGCCTTGATGGCTGCGAGGAATTCGTCGTACTCCTCGAATGCCGGGTACTGCGGATAGTCAGCCTTGATCTTGTCAGTCGTCCTGAACAGGAAACCAGCCTTGCTCGCCTGTATCATCTCGAGGTCATTGTAGCTGTCGCCTGCAGCGATGGTGTCAAATCCGATCGACTGAAGGCCCCTGACAGTTGTCAGCTTGGAGTGCTCGCATCTCATCCTGATGTCTGCGATGTATCCCTCGTCATCGATGACGAGCTCATTGCAGAATATAGTCGGCCATCCGAGCTTCTTCATGAGCGGCTGTGCAAACTGTGAGAAAGTATCGCTGAGCACGATTGCCTGCGTAGTCGCACGGAGCTCGTCAAGGAATTCCTTGGCGCCAGGCAGCGGATCGATCCTTGAGATCGTATCCTGCACGTCCTTCAGCTTGAGACCGTGTTCCCTCAGTATTCCGATCCTCCACTGCATCAGCTTGTCGTAATCAGGCTCGTCCCTTGTGGTCCTCTTGAGTTCAGGGATCCCGCTCTCCTCACTGAAAGCGATCCATATTTCAGGAACCAGTACACCTTCCATATCCAGACATACAACGTTCATTCTGTTACCTCTTCTTTCTGTTTTATGCAAAACAGCATTCTGCTCATGCTGCTCATCCGCTCTCCCACCGGCTCATACAAGCCTGTTTACTCAACCGGAAATCCAAAATACGCTCCTGACGTGATGGTCTCTGCGTCAGTCATCGACTGGCAGCGGCCAAAACCCGGCGTCCTGTAGACAAGTGTCTCAGCCCCGAAGTGTTCCGCAAGGCGCAAAGCTATCTCCTCTTCGATCTCCTCAGAGAAAGTCTTGAGCTGCGGGTTGACCAGAAGCTCATCGAGCATCACCATTCTCAGTGGCGCCTCCGATCCTTCAGAACGGGTTTCAGCACTTTCCCCGTCTTCAGCGCCCGCGTATGCCACTCTGCATACCGCATCGCCGCCGTTTATCACAAGCAGCCCGCCGTCGCCTTCAGCCCTCAGGAACTCCATCATCTCAGGACTCATTTCCACATGTGGGATGCCCGCCAGGAACTCTTCTCTGTACCTATTATACATAGAGCCGCTTACGGATTCCACGCTTAACTCCGGCTCGAAGGCTTCTCCCTCTTCATCATCCAGAAAGTCTGCGTTTCCATCCTGACCCAGGCCCCAGAACCTTGTATCCGCATTTTTTGCAGACAGCTCTCCGGTCTCAGCTTTTGCAGACGGCTCACCGGTCTCGGTTTCCGCAGACCAGCCGTCCTCCTCAGGCAGCTCCTCTTCTTCCTTACGCACAACGTGCTCATCCACGAAGAAGCTTTCCCTGTATCCGAGCCCGTCGTAATACCCGATCAGAGACTCCTCTGCAGGGGACACGAGCGATATGCCGCCGAGACCCTCAGCTGCAGGCCGCTCGCCACTTTCATGTATAAGACTTCCGCGCTGTGCAGTCACGACATCCCTGACATAACCCGTCAGAGCGGCCGCGTATCCATGTCCGCGGTACTCAGGATCAGTGCATATCGCATACGACACATAAACCGGCATGCCGTCAGCATGGTCACGCGGCCCGTCTGCCGCATCACATGCCTGACTGCTCTCCGCATCATGTGTCTGACCGCTCTCCGCATCATGTGTCTGATCACGGAACACACCGCACCTGAAGCAGGTCAGCGCAGAGATCACTTTGCCCGCATCATTACGGACGACATATCCCCAGATGTCATCACCGAACG
>CACWYF010000058.1 GCA_902765035.1 uncultured Eubacteriales bacterium | reverse complement strand
AAGCGACGATAGTCGGAATGGCAATTCTGCTCGCTCTCTTCGTATTCGTAACATATAACGACATAATGAACATAGTCGGATAGGAGTTTTGCAGATGACAAGACAGGTAAACTGCGGCGGAGTCCTCATCGGAGGGGGCGCGCCGGTATCAATACAGTCAATGACAAACGTTGACACAAGAGATACAGACAGACTGGTCTGGCAGATAGATGCGCTGGCTGACGCAGGATGCGAGATCGTTAGATGCGCTGTTCCTGACATGACTGCAGCTGAGTCACTGGGGCGTGCCAGAAAGCGCGTAAGAGTTCCGCTCGTAGCGGATATACATTTTGATTACAGACTGGCGATAGCGTCCATCGAGAACGGCGCCGACAAGATCAGGATCAACCCGGGAAACATCGGAAGCCTTGACAGAGTGAAGGCTGTCGTCGACAAAGCCCGCGAGAGGAATATCCCGATCAGAGTCGGTGTGAATTCAGGATCCCTGGAAAAGGGCCTTATCGCAAAATACGGCGGCGTTACAGCTGATGCACTTGCCGAGAGCGGCGCAAACATGCTCAAGGTGATCGAGGACATGGACTACGATCAGCTTGTAGTCAGCATCAAGTCCTCAAATGTAAAGATGAACTATGATGCCCACATGAAGCTGAGAGAGCTGACAGACTGCCCGATACACATAGGCATCACTGAGTCAGGCACTCCGCGCAACGGCGAGCTGAAGTCAGCGATAGGCATAGGATCGCTTCTCCTGGCAGGGATCGGAGATACCATGAGAGTATCACTGACAGATGATCCGGTCAAAGAGGTGCTGCTTGCAAAAAGAATACTGGAAACAGTAGGCATGAGGGAGAAAGCTATCGAAGTCGTTTCATGCCCTACATGCGGAAGGACTGAGATCGATCTCATCGGCCTTGCAAACAGTGCTGAAGAGAGACTGGAAGCAGTTGCCCAGAAGAGACGCGATGCAGGTCTCAGACCTCTTAAGATCGCTGTAATGGGCTGCGCAGTCAACGGTCCGGGAGAAAGCAGAGAGGCTGATTACGGAATTGCCGGCGGCAAGGGTGAAGGCCTTGTATTCTCGCATGGTGAGATAATCGAAAAAGTGAGCGAGGCCAGACTCGTTGACAGGCTTATTGAGATAGTGGAACAGGACGCTGAATGATCAAGATACCGGAAGAGATACTGACTGCTGCTGAGCTTACAGAAGCAACGGGCAGGAAGGTGCAGGATATTGATATAGAGATCACCGGATTGTCGGTGGACAGGTCGAGCCTGGTGCTCAGTATTGACACCAAGCTCAATTTTGTGCTGCCGAGGAATCTTGAAAGTCTGATGAAGGGGAGGATCAGGGCAAAACTCGGTTCTGTCCATAAGATACGCGTCAACTATATGTACTCCGGCATCAAGGTGGCTCTGCCTTCTGCTGATAATGATCAGGGCAGCCAGTCCGGCGGCTACAGCGGCGGCTATAACGGCTCGAACGGCGGCGGAGGAGGATACAGGCGCAAAGCCAAGGAAGAACCTGCTCACGAGAACGCAAGAGGCGAACTTATCCTGCTGGGTAAGGATTTTACGGATGTACCTGTAGACTATAAAGACCTTGAGAACTATGTAGGTGCTAAGGACAAGGTCTGTATCGAAGGCGAGGTATTCAGTATTGAATCCATGCCTATCCGAAACGGCAAGATCCTTATAACCATTCTAATCGCGGCCAAAGTCAGGACATTCTGTATCAAGGCATTCATATCATCTGAAAAATTCGCTGAGATCGATGAGAACCTGTCATCAGGCGACATGATCCGTGCGAGAGGCCCGATCGAATATGACACATATGAGCATGAGAATCTGATGATGGCCAATGCTCTCAAGAAGGTAGCGAAGACTTTCAAGGAGGATACCTATCCGAACGGAAGAAGAGTCGAGCTTCACTGCCACTCCAAGATGAGCGACAATGACGGATTCAATGAAGTTGCCGACATCGTAAATACAGCTGCTTACTGGGGACAGCCGGCAGTCGCCATCACAGACCATGGCGTGGTTCAGGGATTCCCGGATGCTGCCAAGGCTGCAGGCAAGCTGGCCAAAGCAGGCAAGAATATCAAGATCATATACGGAGTTGAAGGCTACCTGTATCCGGATGAGGATGCGTGGCTCGAAGACGGAACGCTTGATATCAAGAAAAACAGGACTTATCACATTATCCTTCTGGCGAAGAACCAGGAAGGTATCAAGAATATATACAAGCTCGTCAGCCTGTCTCACATCGACTATTTCTACAAGAGACCAAGGCTGCCGCGTTCGGTGCTGCAGGCTCACAGAGAGGGGCTTATCATAGGCAGCGCATGCGAAGCAGGCGAAGTCTATCAGGCTGTTGAACACGGTGCATCCGATGAAGAGCTCGAACGCATCGCTTCTTTCTATGATTATCTTGAGATCCAGCCTCTTGGCAATAACCAGTTTATGGTCAATGAGGGCAGGGTCAACAGTGTGGACGACCTCATTGCCAACAACAGAAAGATAATCGAGATCGGTGACAGGCTCGGAAAGCTTACAGTAGCCACAACTGACTCGCACTATCCGACTCAGGAGGCTTCGATATACAGAAACATCATCATGGCAGGTATCGGATTCAGAGATACGCCGTCAGATTCGCTGTATCTCAGGACCACTGACGAGATGATGAAGGAATTCGAGTACCTCGGCGACCGCGCAGAGGAGATAGTCGTTACCAACACAAACAAGATCGCTGACATGATCGATGCAGACATCCTTCCGGTTCCTAAGGGCAAGTTCCCGCCTAAGATCGAGGGTGCTGAGGAGCAGCTCAGGACAAGCTGCTACGAGAAGGCAAAATCGATATACGGTGATCCGCTTCCTCCTGAGATAGAGGAGAGGCTTGAGACAGAGCTCAGTTCCATCATAGGAAACGGCTATGCAGTCATGTATATCGCTGCGCAGATGCTGGTAACCAAATCGAATTCAGACGGATATCTCGTAGGATCGAGAGGATCCGTAGGTTCCTCATTTGCCGCTACAATGGCGGGGATCACTGAGGTAAATCCGCTCGCTCCGCATTACATATGCCCGCACTGCAAGCACTTTGAATGGTCTGATGAACCTGACAAGTATGATACAGGCTACGACATGCCTGAAAAGATGTGCCCTGAATGCGGAACGAGGATGAAGAAGGAAGGTCTGAACATTCCTTTCGCGACATTCCTCGGATTCAAGGGAGACAAAGAGCCTGATATCGACCTTAATTTTGCCGGCGAATACCAGCCGGTGGCTCACAGATATGTAGGCGAGATCTTCGGTGAGAAGAACGTATTCAAGGCAGGTACGGTTGCTACGATAGCCGACAAGACTGCTTACGGATATGTCAAGCATTACGTCGAAGACAACAACATCAAAGCCAACAAGTATGACATAGATTATCTGGTCAAGGGCTGCACCGGCGTCAAGAGAACGACCGGACAGCATCCGGGCGGCATCATTGTCGTGCCTGATGACCATGAGATATATGAATTCTGTCCTATACAGAAGCCTGCAAACAAGCGTGATACGGACGTCATTACGACTCACTTCGATTATCACAAGATCGATGAGAACCTGCTGAAGCTCGATATCCTCGGCCACGATGTGCCGCAGCTTATCAGACATCTGCAGGTAATGACGGGCGTTGATCCTATGGAGATCCCGCTTGATGACAGGGAGACACTCAGCATATTCACGTCGCTGGATGCTCTTCACATCAAGAACCCGGACTACAAGTTCACTCACGGCACATACGCCATACCTGAGTTCGGTACGAATTTTACCCGCAACATGCTCGACGACATCCATCCGACGACAGTGTCGGCTCTGATCAAGATGTCGGGATTCTCACATGGAACTGACGTATGGACCAACAACGCTCAGGAACTCCTGCGCAACGGTACAGCGACCATCGATGAAGTCATTTCATGCCGTGACGATATCATGAACTTCCTGATCGCCAAGGGGCTGCCTAACAGCGACGCGTTCAAGATCATGGAGATAGTCCGTAAGAACAGGGTGCTGAGCGAGGAGCAGCTGCAGATGATGAAGGACCACGGTGTTCCTGACTGGTACATCTGGTCATGCGAGACACTGAAGTACATGTTCCCGCGTGCTCACGCCGCGGCATACGTAATGATGTCCATCAGAATGGCCTGGTTCAAGGTCAACTATCCTGAGGCATTCTACGCCGCATGGTTCTCGTCCAAGGTGGACAACTTCGATGCTGAATCGGTATGGAAGGGCATCCCTGAGATAGAGCGCAGGATGGAAGAAATAGAGAAGCTCGGCAATACCGCGACTGCCAAGCAGAAGGAGCATCTGACAGTATACGAAGTAATATACGAGATGTTCTCAAGAGGTTATGAGTTTGCAGAGCCGGTGCTCGGGACAGCACAGGCGTGCAGGTTCTCGGTAGTTGACGGCAAAGTCATGCTGCCGTTCAATGCGGTAAACGGGATAGGCGATACGGCTGCTGAATCTCTTGTCGCAGCATATGACGAGAGAGAATTCAGCACTATCGACGATGTGAGATCGAGGACCAGACTCTCGGCGACAAATATAGATGACCTGAAGAGACACGGTCTTTTTGCAGGACTGCCTGAATCGGCGCAGATGAGCATATTCGAGATTTAGCTCATTTCGATCTGCCACCTGCATTCATGGTAGAAATACAGAAGCTTGTAGCTGATGCGGCGGCCTTCGCTGACAGTGACGCAGTCGTACTCGATGCGCGTTACGCCGCCGGCTCCGAGCCATTCTATTTTAAGGATATCGGACACTTTAACAGTAGTCTTGATGCCGTGCTCAAGAACTTTGAATCTTATTGGCCGGGGCGACATGGCTCCTATATCAAATACTGCAAGTACATCGACTTCCTGTCTCACTTCAGTGGATATGATCCTTTCCGATATTGCATCCCGGCACCTATATATTATCAGAACAGGCGTTCTTTTTCAATGGGACGCCTGTCTTTATCGATAAGAAATCAGAGCAAGGGGCATTAGGGTAAATCAAAGAGGGGGACTCCAATGAGCAACATCCAGATCTGCGCGCATGCAGTTTATAATGACTTGAAAGATACATGGCAGGCGGCTTAAAAAAGAGATATATAAGAGGTGAAAGATGGCAGATAGAAGTTTTCCTGAAATAAAGAAGCATCTCGGATTCGGAATGATGCGTCTACCGATGGACGGGGATAAGATAGACAACGGTAAAGTGTGTGAAATGGTCGACCGCTTTATTGATGAAGGGTTCAACTATTTTGACACTGCACACGGATACCACAACGGACTGAGCGAGATCGCAGTAAGAGAGTGCCTCACATCAAGGCATGACCGCAGCGAGTACATTCTCACAAACAAGCTTACTGATGAATATTTCAAATCTGAAGAAGAAATCAGACCTCTCTTCGAGAGCCAGCTTGAAGCATGCGGTGTGGAATATTTTGACTTCTACCTTATGCACGCACTCAGTGCAGACAACGTTGAACACTATAAGAAGTGCAGGGCATATGAGACTCTGCTTGAGCTTAAGAAAGAAGGAAAGATACGCCATGCAGGATTCTCCTTCCATGATAAGCCTGAAGTGCTCGACAGGATCCTGACCGATTTTCCTGAGGTCGAGATCGTCCAGATCCAGTTCAACTACCTTGACTATGAGGATGTTGCGCTTGAGGGCCGCAAGGTATATGAAGTATGCCGCAAACACGATAAACCGATCCTTGTTATGGAGCCGGTCAGAGGAGGAAGCCTTGTGAACCTTCCGGAAAAGGCGTCACAGGTTCTTGATGATATCAGAGCCGGGAGCGGTTCAGACTGCAGCAATGCAGGATATGCAATAAGATTTGCAGCTGACTTTGACGGAATAGAGGTCGTGCTCTCAGGTATGAGCACTATAGAGCAGGTCGCTGACAATACTACTGTCATGAAAGATCTCACTCCTCTGACTGAGGCTGAAAAGAAAGGTCTTCTGGATGCAGCGGATGCATACAGGGCGATCGGAGCAGTTCCGTGCACAAAGTGCAGATACTGCATTGAAGAAAACCATTGCCCGATGAACATAACGATCCCTGCAATGTTCACGGTATATAACAACATGATCATGTTCAATGCATCATATCCGTGGATCAACTATGACACTGTAACAGCGGACGGACACGGAAAGGCAAGTGACTGTATAGAATGCGGCATGTGCGAGGGAGTCTGCCCTCAGCATCTTGAGATCAGAGAACTTCTTAAAAAGGTCGCAGCACAGTTTGAATAGCAGGCAGATACATTCCCGGTTCATTACGAGCCGGGATTTTTTGTCCGGATTTTTCAAAATGGCTGTTGACATATAATGAACATATGATAATATATTCATATGAACAAGCAATCATTTGTTGCCAATCTTCTGTAACGGGAGTAGAGAGGGTAGAAATATGCCGAAGAAAGATGAATATATGCTCAGAGGCATGAGTGAAAACGAGCTGCTTGAACTGGCTGATCTCTTCAAGATGTTTTCTGATTCGACCAGGATCAAGATACTCTATGATCTGTTCGAAGGAGAGAAAAATGTCACTGAAATATGTGAGGATATCGAGATGAATCAGTCGGCTGTTTCGCATCAGCTCAAGGCTCTCAAGACTGCCAAGCTTGTAAGAAGCAGACGGGAAGGGAAATCAATCAAGTATTCACTTGATGATGATCACGTCAAGACTATCATAGCGATGGGCAAGGAGCACATCGAGGAGTAGCCGCACGTCAGAGAAGCGGCTTAAGCCAACAGTTAATAGCCGGGAGCACCGGTAAATGATAAATCAGAAGGAGAATCACCATGAAAAAGAAATTCAAACTTATCGATCTGGACTGTGCAAACTGCGCTGCAAAGATGGAGGAGGCAATCAAGAAGCTGGACGGTGTCAATGATGCATCAGTAAGTTTCATGACTCAGAAGATGATGATCGATGCTGACGATGCAGTTTTTGACCAGGTCGTTCAGGAAGCTGTAAAGTGCATCGCAAAGGTAGAGCCGGACTGCAAGGTCGTTCTCAAATAATCTATATAAACTGAAAAAGCGGCCGGAACTGTGATTCCGGTCTGAACTATAGAAATGGATAAACTCACTAAAAAACAGAAAAAAGATCTGATTCGCATCATAACAGCCTTTATCATCTTCATAGTGCTGATAATCGCTGAGCATACGGTCATACCGGAGAATTTTGCGCACAGCATATGGATGCTTCTCATCTGGCTCGTGCCGTACTTCATCGTCGGTTACGATGTCGTACGCAAATGTATCATCGGCATATCACACGGACAGATGTTTGATGAGAGTTTCCTGATGACAGTTGCCACCATCGGTGCGTTCGGCTGCGGGGAATTTGA
>CACWYF010000057.1:2796-10785 GCA_902765035.1 uncultured Eubacteriales bacterium | reverse complement strand
AGACTTCAGTTCATATCTCACGAGAAAGAAAAAGCTTTCATTCAGGTATAACGGCAAGGACTTCCGCGTGAAGCTTACAGGCTGCACAGTGCTCCCTCAGGGCTACCCTGCTGTTGCTCAGTCAGTCGGGAAATATCAGGGTACGCATATGGTCGCAGATATCGGAAACGGAACCATGAACATCATGTATATCGTCGACAAGAAGCCGATTGAGGAGAAGTGTTGGACCGAGAAGCTTGGGACCAATGAGTGCATGATCAAGGTGCTAAATGCTGTGATGGAAGAGACCGGCGCGAGTATCGAGCCCGCTACCGTTGAAAGAGTGCTGAGATTCGGTACAGCAGATATTCCAGAGAAATATCTCTCCATCATACGTAAGGTCGCTGAAGAATATGCTGCTGAGATATTCTCAACTCTCAAGAAGTATGAATATAACCCGGATCTTGTAAGACTGCACATTGTCGGAGGCGGCGCAGTAATCATCAAGAACTTTGGCAAGTAATCAAGAACTTTGGCAAGTATGATCCCGAGAGAGTCGAGATCATAGATGATATCTGCGCCAATGCCAAAGGCTATGAGTATGTGGTTGCACTTAGCTGGAGGAACCGCAAATGAGTAAGACAAGAACAGCCAATATACGCTTCGACATGGACAACGAGATGCACCTCAAGGCTTGGCAGCTCCTGCAGAACAGGGATAAAAACAGATTCTCATCATACAGCCAGACAGTTATACAGGCTCTGATCGAGCTGCTGTCGGAAGAGACATGTGAATCCGTAAGGAATGCCGAAAGCATCATTACTCTATCGGATATCTCTGAAACTGTAGAGCGTGCTGCTGAAAAAGCGATTGAACGTACTCTCCCCTCTTTCCTCGCAGGCTATATGGCATGCGCTGCAGGATTCACCCCTGAGGGCTATGCGTTCGGACAGATCACTGCCGATACTACAGCTATCGAGGAGAAAGATGAAGATGCTGCAGATGACATTGATTTTGACTTCCTAGGGCTGAATTGAAGCCACAATGTGGACATGTAGGCCTGCTACCGATTTGGTATCAAAAGCGTAAAATGCAGCATCAAATCGGTAGCATCGCCGCCGGGCAAGGTATCTAAATTGTACCTGGCGGTGGCAAAAGGATATCAACTAAGCTGATCATTTGGTGAAAAAAAGTCCTCAAATCGGCCATAAATGGCGCTAGTACGGGCCAGTACGATTGGAACAAGCAGAGGATTTGCGCACTCACGGTCCAAATCCAGCCTTGGTGGGTAGACCCCCAAACCCCCGATTGCTTCCCGCAAACTGATAATGAAACTATCCAAGGAGGAATGGTTAATTATGCGTACAAGAAACAACAGAATATCTCTTTATCTCGATGATAAAGAGTTGGAAAGATTCAACAGAAAGTTGAAGCAGACTGGTCTAAACCGCAGCACTTACCTACGCCAGCTGATTGCTGGATACGGTCCGACACCGATGCCGGACGACAGGTTCTGGTCATATATGAACAGGATCAGTGAGCTTGCAGACAAGATCGACGAGATTGCATTCAGAATGGGCAAACCTGATGAAATAATCGAAATCCTGAAAGAGACTAAAGCGTGGAGATATCTGCGATGTGAGATCGAAAAATATTATATCGTTCCAAAGAAGATTGACACTAAACAGATTCTGAAGAGTGGCGCAAAGAACGATGAAAAGGGATAAGTCATAAACCAAACAAGAGGCCATTGTCTCAAAACAACTTCTGCGGGAAGGAGGATGACGGAGTATGGCATATGCCGGCACTTTAAAAAAGAATATTGCAACTTCGTCATCCTGTTCTCAGGAAGAATTATTGCGATATATTCTTGAGCGTGATAATCTCTCTTTGGATGGTGTAGTTTCAGATTATATGAAAGTAAGAAAGGAGCAGATACTCGCAAATCACCCTTACACTATATTTCAAAGTAAAGATGGAAGATACCGTACATACATCAAAGATCCATCAATGAGCAGTGGGCGCCGTATGATAGCAAAATCTTCCAGAGGAAAACTGGAAGATGCTATTGTAGAACAATATAACGCAATGAGCGAAGACCTGATTTCTGCAAATACAACCTTAGCATCTCTATACCCTGACTGGATCGAGTATAAAGCATTGCACGTTGAATACACTACCATCAACCGTGTAAAGAAAGATTGGAAAAGATACTATGAAGATGCAGCAATAGTAAGTAAACCTATCTGCAGTATCTCCAAACTCGATCTGGATGAATGGATCCATAGGATGATCAAAAAATATGATATGGATTATCATCAGTATGGCAATTTCTCGCTCATACTCAGACAGGAACTGGACTATGCAGTTGACCGCGGAATCATCGACTCGAACCCATTTCTCTCTGTTAGGATAGACAAGAAAAGAGTCTTGAGAGCCGAACATAAAAAGGCTGATGAAACACAGGTCTTCACTCCGGAAGAGCTTGAATTCATCTATAGATGCGCAGAGAAAGACTTTTTAGCAAATAACAGACCGAAGCACAAGCTGGTCCCCCTGGCAGTTCAGTTTCTGTTTCAGACAGGGTTGAGGCTGTGTGAGATAGCATCTTTAAGATACGAGGATATCGATGACGATGAGATCATTGTTCGCAGAATGGTTCGTTACCCGGGCGGAGAGATCATTGATTCTACCAAAGGAACGTTCGGAGACCGAAGGGTGCCTCTAACACCGAAAGCTCTTGAACTGATCAGCATCGCCAGAAAAAAGCAAAAGGACAATGGTCAGGAAGACATGCAGTATATTTTTGTTATGGCAGGTGGCCCTATACACTTATACCTCGCAATTCAAAAGGCATTTGCAAAATACTGCAAGCAGCTTGATATTCAGCAAAGAGGTCCACATAAAGCAAGAAAAACCTATATATCTGAGCTTCTTGACTCCGGCATCAACATCAATACCGTTCGCTCTGTCGCCGGTCACAAAGACGAGCATACCACTTTTAACAATTATTGTTACGACCGAAAGACTAAAACCGAGCGAAATGCGCAGATAATTGCAGCTATTCAATAAGTGTAATCAGGTGTAATCAAAGCAAAAAAGTAAGAATCCCTTGAAAAATCAAGGGATTCGATGGCGGAGAGAGGGGGATTTGAACCCCCGCGCCGGTACTACCGACCTACTGGTATTCGAAGCCAGACCCTTCAGCCACTTGGGTACCTCTCCACAGCGATGGTCATTATAACATACAGGCCTGCGCATTTTCAAGAAAATAAGAGTTTTGCTTGTACTTCAGTATGTGCAAATCTCTTTCAATTTTTCAGGAATTCTTCAGAGGGTTATGTCATAATTGCCTTGTCAATTTACATAGGGGCAAACAGCGCAGAAATGCAGGACCAGTCGTCTAACACACTCAACAGAATAACAAACGGAATTATATGGAAGGAGATGCTCATATTCTTCTTCCCTCTTGCTGTAGGTTCATTCGTCCAGCAGCTGTATAACACAGCCGATGCTGTGATCATCGGCAGATTCGTAGGCAAGGCAGCGCTTGCTGCAGTCGGCGGGCCTGCAATGACGCTGACTTACATCGTTATCACCTTTTTCAACGGGCTGTTCGCAGGTGTGACCGTCATCATCGCCCAGCGCTATGGAGCAGATGACAGCAGCGGGCTTCACAGGGCTCTCCACACAGCATATGCCTTCGGCATTGCAGCAAGCATTGCAGTAACAGCAGCAGGGCTTCTTTCCAGTCCTGCACTGCTGCGGTGGATGGGAACTCCTGATGAGATCATGGGTCCTTCTCTCACATATCTGAAGATATGGTTTGGTGGAGTCTCAGCTACTATCCTATACAATCTGGGCTCATCTGTAATGCGTGCCGTCGGAGATTCCAGACGGCCGCTTCTGTATCTGGTAATATGCAGTGTGCTCAATATTCTGCTGGACATTTTATTTGTCGTAGTTCTGCACAAAGGTATCCCGGGCGCAGCAGCGGCAACTGTAATATCTCAGGCAGTCAGCGCGGTCCTTGTAACAGGCTCGCTTATGCGTTCCTATGATTCAATGCATCTTCGCCTGACAGGTATAGCCTTCGACCGCCGGATGCTCTCCTCACAGCTAAGGATCGGCTTCCCCGGCAGCCTTCAGGCTCTCACATACGGACTGACCAATATAATCATTCAGGCCGGCATCAATTCATTCGGCACAGATACTATTGCTGCCTGGGCTGCATACGGCAAACTCGATGTTGTCTACTGGGTATTCTGCTCAGCACTGACGATCACGGCAACTACATTCTGCGGCCAGAACTACGGTGCAGGCAGAACTGACCGCATATTCCGCTGCGTCAGGACTATACTTCTGATTTCCATGGTCACAAGCATTATTGTCATCGGTCTGTTCTGCGGATTTGCCAGACCGCTCCTGAGCCTGTTCCTGCGTGACAGCAAGGTCATAGGCATAGGAGTGCATATGATCTACTTCCTTGTGCCCACATACATCATATGCTCGCTGATAGAGATCCTTTCGGGATGTCTCAGGGGATTCGGTGATGTAAAGTGGCCCACAGTATTCACCCTTGGAGGGATACTTCTTGTGAGGACGCCGTGGCTGCTCCTGCTGCTCCCGCGCATGCACACTATACAGATAGTGCTGATGAGTTATCCGGTTTCATGGATAAGTACCGCGGTTCTTCTGATTCCGTACTATTTCATGCGCAAAAAACAAATAACCGGCTCCGGTTACTGATGATCAGATAGTACCGGCGCCGGCTGTCAGAAGCTCAGTGCTTGTCTCTGTATTTTTCACGAAGCCTCTTCCTGGCTTCTTTCTTTGCTCTCCGTTTCTTTGCACTCTTTCTCCCTATAGTGCTGACAAGCAGCAGAAGCAGGACGAACAGTCCGATTACCTTGAGTGCGTTCATTGTGGCCTTGTTGGAGATGTACAGGTATGACGGCAGCCATCCTGTTTCAATGTCTTCGGATGCAACCAGCTTGTGCTCGCCAATCAGCTCATCCCCGAGATATACGCTGACCTTGCCTGCCTCCTGCCCCTTCTTCACAGGCGCTTCGAGCTTTTCAGTCTCGATCTCAGTTCTGATTGCCCTCACCTTGTTTTCAGCAGGATATGCATACGTTGCTCCATCCGCTACAAGGTCTACTCTGGTCTTTTCTCCGTGTCTTACCCACACGGTCTTGACATTGCTGCCTGCCGCAGGTACGGCATACCCCGGTGTTACGCGATGAGCATAATCTGCAAGGATCTTTGCATCTTCCGCCCTTCCTTTTTCTGAGTCTCTCAGGACGACCATTACCTCGCTGAGACCGTCTTCAGTGAACGATGCCACCAGTCCGCAGTCATCCTCGCTCCATGACCCGGTCTTTCCGCATGTCATGATGTCGTCATTGTCGATGGACCCGAGAAAGTGGTTCTTCATTTCCCTTGCACTTGTCAGGTTGGTAGCAGGAGCCGTATATTTCTTCGTGATGGAGATGTCCATCAGTTCCTTGTTCTCGAGGCACTTTGTCATGATTACAGCCATGTCATGCACTGTAGTATAGTGGTTCTCATTCTTCCAGCCGTTGGCATTGACAAAATGAGTATTCTCACATCCCCATTCAGCGACAGTCATATTCATGAGGTCGGCAAAATCAGACTCGCTGCCGGCTACTGCTTCTCCGAGAGCATACGCTGCGTCATTGCCGGACTCCAGCATTGCGCCGTAGACGAGGTCGATGACACGGATTTGCTCGCCCGGCTTGAGCCATATGGTCGTGCCCGCCTCATACACCTGAGTCGCATTTTCAGACACCGTAACCACCTGTTCTTTGTCGAGGTTCTTAAGTGCCAGCCAGCAGGTAAGTATCTTGGTAGTGCTGTATGGGTCTATCTTCCTGTCGGCATTCTTGCTGAAAACGAATTCTCCCAGGTCAAGTGAATACAGGACCGCACATTCAGCTTTTATATCCGGAGCCTCCGCATTAAGGTCGCCGACAGGATCAGCAAGCGTGCCTCCCTTGCACTTAACGGCCTCTCCTGTCGCAGTCATCTCGTGTGCATACTCATGTGCCGCCTGTCCGTCAGAGGTCTCTTCTGCAGCAGCCGGATATACCGCCATGAGGCTCACCATAAGAATGAGCAGCACTGATGCAGCCGCTGCTCTTCTGATTCCATTGATTGCTTTGCTTATTTTTCTTTCGTCTTTTTCCATATGTATTATCGCTTGAAGCGATGTATCTCCCGGTTGAATGTTTATGCAATGACCAGCACTTTGATCGCCTTAGGTTCAACGTCGATCCTCAGCGCCCCCGTCTCAAATATCTCGCCGTCTCCGACGAACTTCATGGTAGGTGCCAGCATCGGCTCGATCAGGATATTCCTAGCCTGAGTGTAGGCTGCGATGTCTTCTACGCCTTTGATGCTGAACAGCTTTCCCGCTTTGTATTTAGGGAAAAGCGCCACGAACTTCCTTCTCGGCAGATCCTTGATCGCGAGGAGTTCGATGAGTCCGTCATACAGGTCGGCATTCGGACAGCTCCGGACTCCGCCTCCGCAGAATCCTCCGTTGGCAGCTGTCGCAAGGAGCAGTTTCCCTGTATGGAAGTTCTTCCCGTCAGCCGTTATCCTGAGCTTCTGTCCCTTCTTTCCGGCAAGGTTGGCCGCAACGGCCATCAGGTATGAGCCCGTTCCCGATACAAGCGGCAGCCTTTTCAGGCTGTGCGCAAGAATAGCTGTGTTGCCGTCGAATCCGATATTGATCCCGTTGGTGATGAATCTTGTCTTTTCCTCACCCTTCTCTATCCACGACATTCTGATGAGGTCCATCTTAGTGACCATTCCATCGAGCTGTTCAGGCAAATTGAGATAGCTTTTGCCGTTGCCTTTCTTTATTCCAAGCTGGCGGACAAAATCATTTCCGCTTCCCACAGGCACCACACCGAGAACTGCGTTATCGTGTCCGTATATGCCGTTTGCAACTTCCTGAACGGTTCCGTCTCCTCCGCATGCGAAGATGACTATATCATCCCCGGACATAGCCGCTTCTTCAGCGAGCAGGCCGGAAAGATATGTGGCATCTGTCTCGCCTCTCGTGTAATAAAGCCTGATATCTCTGTTAGGATTGCCCTTGATCAGTTCTTCTATCTCAGTCGCTATTCCTCTGTCGTGTTTTCCCTGTCCCGAAGCCGGATTGACTATGAACGCATATTTCATGTTACTCTGTTTCCCCTGATTCCTCTGTACTGTCATATATAAGTTTTGGCTTTGCTCCGAGGTAATCGAGCGCTACCAGCTGGTACTGCACGCCTCTCAGCTCGCCCTTGATCCCTCTTCCGAATGCCAGAAATCCATGCAAATGACCGTATATGCATTTCCACACGCCGTATTCCTCCAGAAGGTCGGTAAATCCCGTCTGCCTTCCTCCAGGGTCAGACGGAGGATAATGCAGGCAAGCTATTATCCGGGAACCGGGCGCCTTCGCCTTCGCTGCCTCGAGTCCGAGCCTGAGACGCTGCAGTTCCCTTGCATATATCTTCTCATCATGTTCAGTGTATTCCTCGGATCCAGGATACGGCCATCCTCTGGAGGCAACTACCACGACCCCGCCGCAGTCCGGCACATAGCATTCATTCTGCAGGAACACGATATCATCATAGAGAGAATTCAGATAGTTTATCCTGCCCCACCACAGATCGTGATTGCCCTTGGATATGATCTTGGTACCAGGCAGAGAATGCAGCCAGTCAAAATCTGCGATGGCCTCCTCAAGCCTGAGCCCCCATGATATATCACCGGGGATCAGCACAAGATCGCTGTCTGAGATGGATTCCTCCCAGGCAGCCTTGAGCCTTTCGGCGTGGTTTTCCCATCCCTCGCCGAACTTATCCATTGGCTTGTCGATATTCTCATTGAATGCCAGATGAAGATCTGAGATGGCAAATATCTTCATTACTCTTCCCCGAAAGCTATCGCTCTTATAACATATCCCGCAAGTGTCAGCCCTGCGGAACC
>CACWYF010000057.1:0-2731 GCA_902765035.1 uncultured Eubacteriales bacterium | reverse complement strand
TCCGTCCCTCGGGACCGGTTTTTCCTCAGAATATACGACAGGCAAGTGTTCTATGCCCTTCTCTTTAAGGCGTTTTCTCATCACTCTTGCGAGCGGGCAGACACTTGTCTTCGCCAGGTCAGCAGCCTTGAAGTCAGTTCCGGTCTTGCCTGCAGCGCCCATAGCGGAAATGATGTTGACTCCGAGTTCCTGCGCCCTGCATATAAGTGCAGTCTTGGCATTGACATCATCTATTGCATCTATGATCCAGTCATACTGTGTAAGGTCAAGGTCATCATCCTCGCGGTAGAACCTCGGGAGAGCCGTGACCTCTGTATCGGGATCTATGTCCCTCGCCCGTTCCGCCATGATCTCTGCCTTGTTCCTGCCGAGAGTGGATGTCAGCGCCACAAGCTGGCGGTTCAGATTGCTCGGAGCGGCAGCATCACCGTCCATGAATGTGACATGTCCGACACCAGCGCGGACGATTGCTTCAGCGGCATATGATCCCACACCGCCGTTTCCTATTACTATGACACTGGAAGCCCTGAGTCTGGCAAGGCCGTCTTCCCCGGTCATTTTTACAGTTCTTGAATAGCGTTCGTCAATCATTACTCTTCTCCGCTGCGGCGCCTCAGTTCCTCCAGCACCCTGAATATGTCGCTTCTGGCAAATCCTCTTCCGTCGAGCTTGCGCCCTATCCTGGCTGAGGCCTTATCATCGAATCCCGGTTTCAGCTCAAAATCCTTCAGCGCTACCGCCAGTGCGTCCTCATACTCGTCAACCTTCTCAGAATACAGGAAGTCCTCCCTCGCATTCCTTATGGTCTCCGGGTCCACTCCCTTTTCAGCAAGCTCTCCTGCAGCTCTGCCCGAGCCGCGCCTTTTCTCTCTGTTGTACTCATAATATCTAAGGGCATACTGGTAATCATCAAGATATCTCATGCCGATGAGCTCATTGACAGCCTCGGTTATCTCGTCTTCGGTATATCCCTTTTCCTTAAGCCTGCGCTCCACTTCAGACTTTGTACGCATCCTTGTGTCAAGGAATGAGTATGCGGCCTCTATGGCAGACTTTCTGTTCTTTTCATTCATAGTTCCACTGTCCTCACCGGCATCTGTATTCCGTCGGAGCATACCGCAGCATACAGCCAGGCACTGTGTATCCCTACGTCCGCAATGATGTACTCAGTATCTCTGAATACAGCTGCATCTCCGTTCACTGCAGGGAAGTCAGTACCCGCAACAGATCCACCGGCTGCTTTTACAAGGGCTTCCCTTCTGGTCCACAGACGGAAGAATACGTCCTCCGCCGCATCCGCTCCGGCAGTCACAGCCGCACACACCAGATCTGCATCTTCTGCTGCATAGAATCTCTTTGCAACAGATGCAGCTTCCGTCTTTCTGCGGTACTGGACATCCAGTCCGCATCTTTCCGCTCCGTCACCTGCCTCTGCGATCAGCACAGCCCAGGTGTTGTTGCTGTGTGAGACCGAGAACGGCGCAAAGCCCGGGATTACAGGTTTGCCGTATTCTCCTTCGGTGCAAAGCGATGCAGTAAATGTCGCACTTTCGCTCTCTGCAGCTTCTTCGCTTCGTCCGTTTTCCGTAAGATAACGGGCTATCGCCCGCTGCAGCAGTCTGTGGCTCTCGCCTCTATTATTGCCGTAACTGTGTGTATAGTATATGACCATCAGTCCTTAAGCTCGTCGAGCGCCTTGTCCAGGATATCTTCGTCTGTTGCCTTTACGTCAGGCTCGATTCCCTTCTCCTGAACATGATCGCCGTTAGGTGTCAGATATTCGGTGATCGTCAGTTTGATCGCATAGCCATCCTTGAACTGATGAGACATCTGTGTCACACCTTTTCCGTATGTTTTTGTTCCGATGACTGTACCGGCCTTGTTATCCTTGATAGCCGCTGTCAGGATTTCAGAAGCGCTTGCAGTATTCTCATTGACAAGTACTACCATGTCGAGGTCTGCAGCGCTCTTATCGGACTTGTACTCCTTCTCGCTGCCGTCCTTGTCGACTTCAGTCATAATCATGCACTCAGGGAGCAGGTAATCTGCGATATCCAGGCTTGCCTGGGTAAGGCCGCCGCCGTTATCTCTTAGGTCCAGGATGAACTTATCGCATCCCTTGTCCTTAAGCTCCTTAACAGCGTCCTTGAATTCATCGTATGTGTCCTCTGCAAAGATCGCGATCCTTATATATCCGACTTCCGGGTCATCATCGCTGACGGCATATCCGACGGAATCAAGGTTGATGGACGCTCTCGTCATCTTAAAATCGAGCTCTTTTCCGTCTCTTTTTACCGTTACAGTCACTTTAGTCCTGTCTTCCCCGGTCATCCTGCTTACAGCGTCATCTATGTTCGCCGGGACTACACCATCCACTCTTATGATCTCATCTCCGGCTTTCATACCGGCCTTGTATGCCGGCCCATCATCATACACCTGCATTACGAACAGACCCTGTTCATTCTGCTCGACAAGGATCCCTATTCCGACATAATCGCCATCAAAGTTCCTCGTAAATTCAGCAAATTCTTCGGGAGTGTAATATGCTGCATACGGATCTCCTAGATTCTCGACCATCTCCCTGATGGAATCCTCAGATACTGCTTCCGGAACCTTCTTGACCAGAGGATCCCGGTCGATCATTTCCATGATGTTGTTATATTTGCCGTAACGATCGTTCAGCTTCACATAGTAATCATAGTCATCCTGTGAAATGATCTTGCCGAGCTTC
>CACWYF010000056.1 GCA_902765035.1 uncultured Eubacteriales bacterium | reverse complement strand
ATAGATAATGCTAACAACCTTGTGTTTACGATCACTTCAATGCTTGATAAGTCCGAGATGATTACACTTGCTGAAAGCATCACAAGTAAAGAACCGTAGCATAGATTCATAGAGTTAAGTAGGGAATAAAGGGGCAGAAAAAAATCTGCCTTTTTTATTCTTTCGGTTTCTTAGGCTGAGGCTCGATCTCCCTCGCGTAGTTCCGTGTATACTCACGGTCTCTTCTGCAGACCGGCTTGTAGCTGCAGTATGTGCATGCGAGTTTGCCGTTTTCCTTTAACGGGCTGATGTCTATCCTGCCTCCTATTATGCCGGATGCGGTCTTACCGATCTGGTCTATAACGTCATTTCTGGCTTCTTCAAACTCCTCGCGGCTCATGCTTCTGTCCTTTTCGTTCCTGCCTGCAAGCACACTTGCCGGCATCGCTTCCAGGACACCCGGGTCGCTTATATAGCGTCCCTTGAGCTTGTATGTATCTCCGGGCTCACGGTCCATGATCTCACCGGCCTGCTTAGCCGACTTGCCGTCAATGCCCTCGATCGGGTCCTTGATGTTGAAGTAGAACATTCCGGCCGGTTCGAGGCCTCCTGCAGCAGCGGATATCATGTATATCATCAGCTGCATCTTGTAACCGTGGCGCATCTTCCAGATATTAAGAGTATCTGATCCGGTCTTGTAGTCGATGATGCGGACTCTGTCCGATCCGTCAACGCTCAGTATATCCGACCTGTCAATCTTACCCTCTACATATACTTTCTCGCCGTCGACCTCCAGCGTGACCGGACTGAAGCCGCCCTTCCTGCTGAAAGGCTCCTCAAAGGATGCTTCTACCAGGCTTTCTGCGGACAGCTGATCTGCCATTGCACGGGCTGCTCCTGAGCAGATCTCACGGATGCGTTCCATCCTGAACTTCTCATTTCCGGTAGAGATAAAAAGGCCGCCTTCGTAGTTCTCCGCAATGGCAGCGAGCTCTTCGTCGACCATTTTCTGAACTATCTCATATACATCTGTCTCTTCAGGTTTCGGTGCCACTTCATCCCCGCCTTCACCTGCAGCACAGCCTGCTTCCCGGACATCCGAGATTCTCTTCAGCAGCTCTCTGTCCCCGAGCAGCCTTCTTGCTACGCTCATGAGGCATTCGTGGTAAGCATCTCCTATCGACCTCGGGTCGCTTGAGAAGTCTCTCTCTTCCTTAGGTCTGAGGCCTCTGTCAATGAAGTATCTGAACGGGCAGTCAAAATAGCTGCCTATTGAGCTTGCGCTCAGCACGAGCGATCCGTCGGTGCGTCCGAACAGCCTTCCGGCGATGTCCTTGCCGAGAGGTTTCTGTATGTTCTCCTCTCCCGCAGCGCTGAGCATCGTCCCGAGCTCGTCCCCGTGTTCTTTCCTGTACCAGCTGAGAAGGCTCCTCATCAGAGGGTCTTCCCCTTCAGGTGCATTTCTGTCCTTGATCCTGTCGATCATATGCCGCATTGATTCACCCGGCATATCGATGAGGTCACCTACTGTGCCTCCTGTGATCCCTGCGTCGCCCCATCCGGCGCTTACAGCGTCCTTAAGGATCCTGCCGGGTTTTTCAAGACACGGAAGCAGCATCTTAAGTGAATCGATGAGAGATGAAGGGCTCAGCTCGGAGCCTTCGCTGTCAGTCATCGACCAGCTTATGTACAGCTTGTCAGAAGGTCTGGACAGCATCCTGTACATTGCTGCGTCCTCTTCCTGCATCTTGATGTCATCAAGCGAGCCGAGGGCAAAGCCCTTGTTCCTGAAGTACTCTTTCTCGTCGACCGAGAAGAGTCCCTCCGGCGAAGGCTGCATAGGCAGCGTGCCTTCGTTCGCGCCGAGGATGACCGCGGCGCGTACCGGCCTCGGGCGGGTCCTGATCATGGTTCCCACGGACAGCCCGTCGGCCGCCGGAGGGATCACCCCGACCTCAACGCTGGTAAGACCCGCAACATATATCTCAGTGAATTCCTTCAGATCAAACTCCGCATCACCCATGATCTCATTGATCTGGTCAAGCAGGGACAGAGCCTTGTCATAGCTCTCCGAAGTCCTCTGCGCCTCATCATGGAACCCGAGGCTGCTCTCCTCATCCACCATCGAGTTCACCATCTCTTCGAGATGCCAGGTGTCCTCAAGGTAGCTTCTGAATCTTTCAACGAACTCAGCAGTCGTCTGATCAGCCGAGGCAGCCTTCCTGAGCTCGCCCACCCTGGACATAACATCGCGGCGGATATCATTGAGCCTGCTGAATGCCGCTGTTCCGAGGGCATCCTCCCCGTATCTGAAGTCGCGCTCCCACATGGTGCCGCGGATGTGATAAGTCCTTGCATAATTCTCAAGGTCTTCAACGTCCTCTGCCTCTACCCCTGCAAGTCCTGTCTTGAGCAGCGCGAACAGGTACTGGGCATTCATCCCGTGCACGAGGAACCACAGCAGATCCACGATAAAGCTGACAGGTGCCGTGTCCGTAATGTCCCTCGCGGAATCCATGAACACAGGCAGTCCGTACTCAGCAAATACTCTCTTTATTACCGGGTGCATCGCGCCTTCATCATTTGCGATCACCTGGATGTCTCTCATCCTGTAACCGAGGTCACGGACAAGGTGCCATATATAAGCAGCGGCGCTCTCCGCCTCATAATAAGGATTGGCAGCGCATACCACCGTCAGGTCCTCAGCCTCAAACTCACTGTTCTCAGCTCTCTCCGCTTCAGGCAGGCTGTCATTCCACAGACCTCTTTCGATGCGCCTGACCGTTTCCGTTTTGTCCGTTTCATATTCCGGCCCGATCTCCTCACAGCTGAACGGCAGGTCCATCTCACGGCATTTTGCCCTGAGCATGCCCTCAAGCTGCTCATCGAGCCCGAAATCACTTCTGTTAAGTATGAAGTTCACCGACTCTGCAGCTGCAGACAGCTCAAGCATCGCTCTGGTGAACTTTGGTGTGATACTGTCGTATCCGTATATCCATATATGCTTGCTGCGTATCATCCGGGACTTTCCGATTGCCCCGATGTACATGGATATGTAGTCCTCGGAATCGGTGTACTTCCCTGCCACCTTTTCCTCGTACGCTTCTATTACGCCCCTCAGCTCCTCAAGCTTCGCTCTCAGTATCGCGTCGGCATCATCGCCGTCAAGCATTGCAGCTATCTCATCGAGTGAGCACTCCTGCTGCTTGAATTCCGAGATAAAGTCGCTGAGCATGGTGGTAAAGGCCTGCTTTCCCGCCGACCTTCTGAAGATGTCAAAATCCTCAGTGTGCTCCCTGATGAGCCTCGTCAGGAGCATGAATCTTCCGTATCTGTCCAGCATGTCCACAGACTCAGTCCCCTGTTCGGTCAGGAGTCTCAGCCCCAGCCTGCTCATGGAGATGATCTCAGTGTCGAACAGGCAGTCCGTGCCGGTGTACTTAAGCGCCTGCTCCTCAGCCACCAGGGTGTACTGGTCAGGCACAATAACAAGCGTCTCACCCCCGCACTCACTGATGCGGTCATAGATGAAACGCTCCTTATCGATATTCTCTCTTCCTGCGAAAAGTCTCAGCATTGCACCTTATTTAATGGCTTCCTGCGCGTCCTGGGACAGCTTGGCTCTTACGAACACATCAATATCCCCGTCCATGACAGCGTCAACATTGCCGACCTCTGCTCCTGTCCTGGTGTCTTTGACAAGCGTGTACGGCTGGAAGACATAATTTCTTATCTGCGAGCCCCAAGTCGCCATGGACTGATCGCCCTTGATCTCGTTGAGGTTCTCCTTGTGCTCCTCTTCAGCGAGCCTTGTCAGCTTGGAGACCAGGATCTTCATCGCGACTTCGCGGTTCATGATCTGGGATCTCTCATTCTGGCATGTGACGACTATGCCAGTCGGCAGATGCGTGATCCTGACAGCAGAGTCCGTAGTATTTACGTGCTGTCCGCCGGCACCGCCCGATCTGTAAGTATCTATCTTGAGATCCTGCGGATTGATGTTCACCTCGATGTCATCCCCGATATCCGGAACGACCTCCACCGCCGCGAAGGAAGTCTGCCTTTTGCCCATCGCATTGAAAGGCGAGATCCTTACAAGCCTGTGCACTCCGGTCTCTGACTTGAGCATGCCGTACGCATTGTCACCCTGCACCAGAATGGTCGAGCTCTTGATGCCGTAGTCGACATCATCCTGTCTGTCCAGGATCTTAGTCTTAAAGCCCTTCTTCTCGCTGTATCTCAGATACATCCTCTCGAGCATCTCCGCCCAGTCATTGGCATCGACTCCACCCGTTCCTGAATGTATGCTGAGTATAGCATCCCTGCTGTCGTATTTTCCGGACAGCAGCATGCCGGTCTTAAGATCTTCCAGCTCGTCTTTGATGCGGTCAAAGCCTTTGATGACGCTTTTCGCTTCATCCTCGTCCTCGAGTTCTTCCGCGATTTCGATCAGTTCAGGTATCTCGTCAAGCTCGTCCGAAAGCTTATTATACGAATTGAGGCGGTCTTCAAGAGATTTCTTCTCTTTCAGAACCTTCTGTGCATTCCTCTGGTCATCCCAGAATCCCGGCTTGAGGCTTTCATCCTCAAGCTCCTGTATCTTCTTAGCAAGACCCGCCGGGTCAAAGATAACCTCCCACTTCCGCGAGTTTATCTTTCACCTCCGGAAGCTGGCTTCTTATCTCGTCAAGTTGCAGCATTAATAATTTCTCCGTTTCTAAATAATATCCAGAAGCTCATCCGGTCTGTCGATCCTGTATGTCGGTGCAAAACCGTGTTCCGCCATGTCCTCTTCGTCGACATAGTGGCTCCATCCGACCAGGACACTGTCTATTCCGGCATTGTTGGCGCATCCGATATCGAATTTTGTATCACCGATCATGACTGCCTGTTCTTTCACTTCTTCAGGAAGCGCATCTGCCGGGAATCCCGACAGTTTTGCCAGACACACATTCAGTGACTCAGGATCCGGCTTGTGCTTTGTGACATCGTCCATGGTCACGACCTCATCGACCGTACCCTCCATGCCGAACTGCTTCATATAGTTATTGAAGCTGTAAGTAGTACGAGAAGTCGCAACGCCGATCTTAAGTCCACGAGCACGCAGCCCGTCAACGAGCTCCTTTATACCGTCAAACACATATACGATGTCCTCGTCCTTATGCGAATCCTGGTATGCGCGGTAGTAATCGATCACCTCATTCACAGGCGCACCCGGCAGCTTCACGCTGATAGTGTGCATCAGAGTCTCGCCGAAGGTCGCCTCGATCTCCCTGACCGGCTTCCTGCATCCGAGGTAGTGCTCGAATGTCGCCTGCCATGAAGCAATGATTATATCGTTCGTATTAACTAAAGTCCCGTCAAAATCAAATATTATATATTTCTTCTTCATAAACCCTTCTTATGGCTCTACCAGCCTCCGCCTCCGCCGCCTCCGGCGCCGCCGCCTGAGAAGCCGCCTCCGCTGAAGCCGCCTCCACCGCTCCAGCTGCCTCCGCCGGAACTTCCGCCGGACCAGCCTCCGCCGCTGCTCGACTGAGGAAGCACGATGTGGTTGTTGACGCTTGCGTTGCAGTCACTCATCATTCTTCCCATCATATAGTAGTCGAAGCCGTCATATCTGCCGGCACTTGTCCTTGCCCAGTCAGGAGTTACGACCGGGATATTCTCAAAGTTCTTGATCCACTTGTTGGTCAGTCCGAATACGTAAGCGTACGGAATGATGTGGTAGAAGTATTCAGGATCATCCTCTACAAGCTCGTTGAGCTTATCAAGTTCTGCAGTCCTGATGAAGTCTCTGAAGCCGAGGATCCTTCCCATCAGCCTTGTGTACTCGCCCTTCCTGGCTATTGCTATGACTGAGAAGAATACCGCGATGAGCGTTCCCAGGATCAGGAATCCGAGGAGTATCATGCTCTTAGGTCCGGTGAGGTGCTCCATCGAGCTCGCAATAACCGGCAGCATTCCTATTCCCATGTAGAACAGCCATATCGCAGCCAGACACTTGAGTACAGTCTTTATCTTGCTTGAGCTGCGGATCCTGTCATATACCGAGCACATCAGCCAGATAACCGCGATGAGATGTATCGATGCCCATATGAAGCCGAACATCATCATATCTGATCCTGTTGTAGACGCCCAGATGCAGAATGCAGCTGAAGGCATCAGTGCAGCCAGTGCGCATCCTACCCTTGCCATGATTGAGTCTGACCTGTGTACAGCATTCGGTCCGATGAACATCTCACCGAGCTGCTCGCATGCCTTCTCGTATTTGGTCCCGAACGAAACGCCCAGCTTACTGCTGTTGGCTGTCTTGTTGCCGCTTGCAAAAAGGCCCTTCCACAGGGTTCTGATGAACTGCGGCTCGTCAGAAGGTTCAGCACCTCTGTGGAATATGAATTCCTTGCGGCTTTTCTGCTCGATGCTCAGATACCCTTTGTTTGCCATGTAAACAATATTGGATACGATGTCAGACTTATCGACCTTGCCGTCGATGATATATCCGATCTCACCCGGTGTCAGCTCACCCGGAGGATAAAACTCCAGAGTCCTGGTCATGTGATCATCTCTGCCATAGAAGTACCACAGCAGGAATGCACCGATAGGTCCGAGCGCAAAGAGCAGAACACTGTTCAGCCCGAGCTGTCCGAACTGAGGCGCACCTACCCAGTAGCCCTGAGGCAGTTCAAGTGAAAGCGTGATTCCGTGATGCGCCGGGAGATCCTTCGCCGTAACAGTGATGGTCTGTCCGTCTTCTGATGTTGTCAGTTCAGCATTGTCCTCATTGGACGAGGTGCCATATGGGCCTGAGAATACTTCAGCTTTGCTCAGATCAGCTTTTTTAGGCATGTTGACAGTGCACTTCACATTGCCGATGTCCGTTTCCCAGTCGGTCGGGATGAGGTTCAGAAGGAGCATGTCCTTCTCCGTGTTCTCATCCTCCCACATGGTGATCTTGTAGTAGATATCGTACGGATTCTCACCGGTCAGAACATAGTCAGCACTTCCGATCTTGATAACCTTGTTTCCGGAGTCAGAGTATGTCTCATAGTCGTAGCCCGGCACCTGAACACCGCCGACTCTGTACCCCCTCATAGGAATGTATCTGTATATCCCGTGGTGAGGTGTTGCATAGTATACATTGATATATTCATGGTAATCGTAGCTGTTGTCCTCGGCGACATCCACATCGACATTAAAGTCGGTGGCATACATCGTGTTGTCCGCTGCATGGGAAGTGCCTCCCGTAAACGGCACGAGCATCAGGATGAGTCCGATTGCAGCGATCACCGCAGCCGCTCTCGCAGCCAGAGACCTCTTGCGTATCCTGGTATCCATGTCAGTTCTCCTTCTGTGTCAGCAGGTGTGTCACAAGGGACGGTCCTTTTTGACACATTTTACAGTCCCTCATCAAAGTCCTCTGTGTGCATCTTAGGGAAATTGAACATCTCCGCAACGATGCTGGTCGGGAATGTCTCGACCATGTTGTTGTAGTCGGAAGTCGTTTTCTGGCGGTAAAATTCCTGCTCTTCCTTAAGCTTGCTGATCACTTCCTGA
>CACWYF010000055.1 GCA_902765035.1 uncultured Eubacteriales bacterium | reverse complement strand
CATGAAGTTGTTCTTCAGTACCTCCGGCGCCGAGACATTCTGAATATTTTCAACTATTGGTTTTGGTTCTTCTTTCTTCTTTCTAGGCATTCATTTACCCTTTTCTAAATACTGTTTTCATTTGCGCAGTATCAGTTGTTTATTTGCTTCCGGCAATGCATCTTCTCGGATCGAACCCTTTCTGCACCCCATATCAATAAAATGCATCATTTCCGAGACATATCCCGGAAATGCATTTTAGCTGATATCAAGCTCATCCATGAACTCGTGCCCATGCGCCTCTATGTACTGCTTTCTCGGCGCAACGTCGTTGCCCATGAACAGGTCGAACCACTTCTCCATCTCCTCAGCCTCTGCTGAAGTGATGCGGATGAATCTCCTGGTGCCCGGTGTGATGAATTTTGCCATCATCTCGGCATCGTTCTCACCGAGTCCCTTTGATCTCTGGATAGTGATCTTCTTCGGGTCCTTGCCCTCGATCATGCGGTCGCGCTCCTGATCACTGAACGCGTACAAAGTCTCAGGCTTTTTGCCCGTACGGTCGGTGATCTCGAAGAGAGGTGTCATCGCGTAGTACAGGTAGCCGCGCTCTATAAGCTGCGGGCAAAGCTTGTATATCATGGTGGTCACGAGGCAGACGATGTGCGAACCGTCGACATCCATATCCGCCGTGATGATTACCTTGTTGAACTTGAGGCGCTCCTCGTCGAACTGCGGGATGTCCTTAGGGAGCTTTTTGCCCCTGACCTCGATGCCGCATCCCATGACGCGGATGAGGTCCATGATGATGTCCGATGCAAAAACGCTCTGCAGGGATGCCTTCTGAATGTTGAGGATCTTGCCCCTGATCGGCATGAGCGCCTGGTACTCAGGGTCGCGCGCAGTCAGCAGGCTGCCCAGAGCGGAATCGCCCTCGCAGATGAAGAGCTCTCTTCTCTCAGGGTCCTTGCTGCGGCAGTCGACGAACTTCTTGACCTTGTTGGTAACGTCCGTCTTCTCCATGAGCTTCTTCTTGACCGTGATGCGCTGGCTCTCGGACTGCTCACGGCTCCTCTTGTTGATCAGCACTTGCTCGATTATCTTGTCCGCATCAGGCTTGTGCTCGATGAACCATATCTGCAGGTTGGTCTTGATCAGGTCTGCCAGGAACTCCTGGATGAACTTGTTGTTGATCGCCTTCTTGGTCTGGTTCTCGTATGAAGTCTGAGTCGAGAACGAGTTGGTGACCAGGATCAGGCTGTCCTGGATATCGCCGAAGGTCAGCTTGGCCTCCTTGGCGGTGTATCTGTTACGCGCCTTGAGCTCTTTATCGAAGGCCGCGACAAAAGCACTCTTGACTGCCTTGTCCGGTGACCCGCCGTGCTCGAGGTACGATGAGTTGTGGAAATACTTGAGCTCCTGCGTCATGTTACTGAAGCAGAAAGCGATATCCGCTTTCACCGAGTACTCATCCTTGTCAGCACGGTCGCGGCCCCTGCCCTCGCCTGAGAACTGGAACGGCGTCGTCATCGCCTCATCCTGCGCCAGCTCATTGACATAGCCGAGGATGCCCTCTGGGTATGCGTACTCAAAGTCTTCATTCGTCTCTTCATCATGTAGTGAGTACGTGATTCCGGCGTTAACAATTGCCTGTTGCTTAAGAATCGCCTGTATCCTTTCAAGCGGGATATCGACTTCAGTAAAGACCTCTCTATCCGGTTTCCATCTCTGTGTGGTCCCGGTCGGCCTGCCTCTTACTTTCTTCTTCTGAAGTTCCCCAACAGCAACGCCCTTCTCATAGTGCATCTTGTACTCGTATCCATCTCTTACAGATGTGACATCGAACCATTCAGACGCATATTGAGTAGCAGCGGCTCCGAGACCATTCAAGCCTAATGAATAATCGTAGTTATTGTCCAAAAATTTCCCGCCACTATATAATTCTTCGTAGACAAGTTCCGCATTATAGCGCTGTTCCTTCTCATTCCAGTCCATTGGAACACCACGGCCGTGGTCTTTGACCTGCATCGATCCGTCCAGATATCGTTCAACTTCTATTCTGTCACCATGCCCTGTTCTGGCCTCATCCGTGGAATTGGAAAGAATCTCAAAGAACCCATGGATGCAGCCCTCGAGGTCATCCGACCCGAAGATTACACCAGGACGCTTCCTGACACGATCCGCTCCCTTGAGCATCGATATGCTGTTATTGTCGTAAGCTTCTTTTCTCGCCATTTATTCCCCTGTTAATTGACAATGGGTGCAACTGCATGTCCTGCGAATTGCACCCGTAATGTCTCTATTCGCCGGTAACTATTTGTTATCGGTAGTGTCTGTTATTCTTCTTCGAGGTCCTCTGCTACGAGGTCTTCTGCGTCGGCTTCTTCCGTGAATTCAACGTCTTCTGCCATTTCATCTGCGCCCTCTGCATCAGAGTCGCTATCTTCTCCAGGTCTGCCCTGGTTCTCTTCGTCGACGACCTTGGCGAAGGATACGATGCGGCCCTCTTCATTGACTCTCATGATCTTGACGCCCTGAGTCGATCTGCCCGAAGTGCTGACTTCGTTGGCTCTGATCCTGATGATGACGCCATCAGAATTGATGATCATGACTTCGTCTTCATCGTCAACAAGCGTTGCTCCGACGAGCTTGCCGGTCCTTGCGAACTTGGTCTTGTCGTAAGTTGCGACACCCTTGCCGCCTCTGGACTGCAGCCTGTACTCATCAAGCGGCGTCCTCTTGCCGTATCCGTTTTCGGAGATGACGAGCATCTTCCTTGTCTGGTCGATGTCGAGCTCCATGCTCACGACTTCGTCGCCCTTGTCGAGGAGGATAGCCCTTACGCCGCCGGCAGCTCTGCCCATCGGTCTGACATCTTTCTCGGAGAAGGCGATCGCTTTGCCCTCTTTCGTGACAACGTAGATGTTCTCATCACCGCGTGCCTGTGCGACTGCGATGAGCTTGTCGTCTTCTCTGAGGTTGATCGCGATGAGTCCGGTCTTTCTGTTCGTATCGAACTCGGACAGCGGAGTCTTCTTGATCGTACCCTGCTTGGTGACCATGACGAGGCACTCGTTAGCAGGGAAGTCCCTGATAGGAATGACTGCGGTGACCTTTTCCTCGCTGTTGAGGTTGAGGAAGTTGATGACCGGCGTGCCCTTGGCCGTCCTGGATGCCTCTGGAATCTGGTATGCCTTGATCTTGTATACGCGGCCCATGTCTGTGAAGAACATCAGGTAGTCATGGGTGCTCGTGATGATCAGATCGCGGACAAAATCAGAATCGCGTGTCGTCAGTCCGACGATGCCCTTGCCTCCGCGGCGCTGAGCCTTGTAGGTGTCGGCCGGCACTCTCTTGATGTATCCGAGGTGTGTCAGCGTGATCGCAACATCCTGCTCTTCGATCAGCGACTCGTCGTCGAGGTCGCCTTCGAAAGCAACAATCTTGGTCCTGCGCGGATCGCCCCACTTCTCCTTGATCTCGAGCAACTCGTCCTTGATGACTCCCATCAGGAGATGCTCGTCTGCGAGGAGGCTCTTGTAGTAAGCGATCTTCCTCTGCAGCTCTTCATACTCAGCCTGGATCTTC
Organism: uncultured Eubacteriales bacterium; assembly: GCA_902765035.1. Taxonomy (GTDB): domain Bacteria; phylum Bacillota; class Clostridia; order Peptostreptococcales; family Anaerovoracaceae; genus Crickella. Next base: position 4,018 of record CACWYF010000055.1, on the reverse strand, counting down.
TCACGTTCGAGTCCCTGCAGGCGGGCGAGCCTCATGTCGAGGATAGCCTGTGCCTGGATTTCGGTGAGGCCAAAACGGATCATCAGCTTTTCCTTGGCGTCGTTGTATGCCGAGCGGATGGTCGCGATGACTTCGTCGATATTGTCGAGTGCGATGATGAGTCCTTCGAGGATGTGAGCCCTGGCCTCTGCTTTGGCGAGGTCAAATCTCGTTCTTCTTGTTACTACTATCTTCTGATGCTTGAGGTACTCCTCGAGGATCTGCCTCAAATTGAGGATCTTCGGCTCGCCGTCGACGAGTGCCAGCATGATCATGCTGAACGAGGTCTGCAGAGCTGTGTGCTTGTACAGTCTGTTCAGGATGACATTAGGATTGACATCTTTCTTGAGTTCGATGACGATCCTGGTTCCTTCTCTGTTGGACTCGTCTCTGATAGCCGAGATGCCCTCGATCCTTTTGTCTCTTACAAGGTCTGCCATCGACTCGATGAGCCTTGCCTTGTTGACCTGGAACGGGATCTCAGATACGACGATCCTCATCCTGCCGTGAGCATGCTCCTCGATCTCGCATACGGATCTGACGAGGACTTTGCCCTGACCGGTGAGATAAGCTTCCCTGGCGGCTTTCTTGCCGAGGATCATTGCTCCTGTAGGGAAGTCAGGTCCCTTGATTATGTTGATAAGCTCGTCGATGTCACAGTCCGGCTCGTCGATAAGCTTTACGCACGCGTCGATGGTCTCACCGAGGTTGTGCGGCGGGATCGATGTCGCCATACCTACGGCGATACCGTTCGAGCCGTTGATCAGGAGGTTAGGTACTCTTGAAGGGAGTACTACAGGCTCCTGCTCCTCGCCGTCGTAGTTGTCCATGAAATCGACGGTGTCCTTCTCGATGTCTCTGACCATCTGCAGCGAGAACGGAGACATCCTTGCTTCGGTGTATCTCGAAGCAGCAGCTCCGTCGCCGTCGACCGAGCCGAAGTTACCGTGGCCGTCGACAAGCGGGTACCTCGTGGAGAAGTCCTGCGCCATTTTGACCATTGCCTCGTAGATGGAGCTGTCTCCGTGCGGATGGTACTTACCCATTACCTCACCGACGATACGCGCCGATTTCTTGTGAGGCTTGTCAGGTGTGATGCCGAGTGAGTGCATGCCGTACAGGATCCTCCTGTGAACCGGCTTGAGTCCGTCTCTGACATCAGGAAGAGCACGGCCGACTATGACGCTCATCGCATAGTCGATATACGAGTTCTTCATTTCATCGTATATCTCGTGTTCTATGATCGTGCTTTTTTCTTCAATAGTATTGTCTGCCATTTTGCCTTTTTCCTTGTTTGCTGACATCCGGGACGGTTCTCGTTGTCAGCTTTTTTCTTCAATGGGTGTGTCAAAAAGGACCGTCCCTTTCTGACACATTAGATGACAGGGAGAACCGTCCCCGTTGTCATCTAGCGACCGGAGGACTGTATTCCGCCTCCTAAATATCAAGATTAACTACGTACTTCGCGTTCTCTTCGATGAATGCCTTGCGCGGCGGAACTTTGTCGCCCATAAGAGTGGTAAAGATCTCGTCGGCTGCTTCTGCATCGTCGATCGTGATCCTGACGAGAGTACGGTTGTCGTAATCCATCGTGGTCTCCCACAACTGGTTGAAGTCCATCTCGCCGAGACCTTTGTACCTCTGGATCTCGATCTTGTTGTTGCCGCCTGCGGACTTGAGCTCTGCAAGGAGCTTGTCCTGTTCGGCATCTGAGTATGTGTACCAGATCTGCTTGCCCTGTTTGACTCTGAAGAGCGGCGGCTGGGCTGCGTAGACGTATCCGCCTTCGAGCAGCGGTCTCATATATCTGAAGAAGAATGTCAGCAGCAGTGTCCTGATGTGGGCTCCGTCGACGTCGGCATCGGTCATGATGATGATCTTATGGTATCTCAGCTTCTCGATGTCGAATTCGCTGCCGATGTTGCAGCCGAACGCCGTAATCATGTTCTTGATCTCGTCTGAGCTCAGGACTCTGTCGAGCCTTGCCTTCTCAACATTCAGGATCTTACCTCTGAGCGGCAGAACGGCCTGTCTCGAACGGTCCCTTCCCTGCTTTGCGCTTCCGCCTGCGGAGTCACCCTCTACGAGGAAGATCTCTGACAGAGCCGGGTCCTTCTCGGAGCAGTCTGCGAGCTTGCCCGGAAGAGATGTCGTCTCGAGGACCGAAGTCTTACGCGTGATCTCTCTCGCTTTGCGTGCAGCCTCTCGTGCGCGCTGAGCCTTGAGGCACTTGTCAACGATGATGCGTGCCTGTTTTGGATTCTCATCGAGGAAGTAGCTGAGCTGCTCTGCAGTGTTGGTTTCGACAAACCCCTTGACCTCTGCGTTTCCGAGCTTGGCCTTGGTCTGTCCCTCGAACTGCGGGTTGGTCAGCTTGACGGAGATGATGGCTGTGATGCCTTCTCTTACGTCGTCGCCCTGTAGCGCATCCTCGTTGTCCTTGATCAGCTTGTTTCTACGGGCGTAGTCGTTGATGGTACGGGTCAAAGCGGATTTGAATCCGACCTCGTGGAAGCCGCCTTCGTTGGTGTGGATGTTGTTGGCGAAGGACATGATCGTCTCGCTGTATCTGTCGGTGTACTGGAGAGCGACCTCGACAGAGTATCCCGGCTTCTCAGCCTCGTAATAGAAGACTGTCGGATTGACTGCATCCTTGTTGGTGTTCAGGTACTCTACGAACTCCTTGATTCCGCCTTCAAAGTGGAAGTGGTCCTTCCTGCTCGGAGTGACTCTCTTGTCCTCGAGTGAGATAGCGAGGCCCTTGTTGAGGAATGCCATCTCGCGGAGTCTTCTCTGGAGTGTCTCGTAGTCGTATATTGTCTCGTCGAAGATCTCGCCGTCCGGCCAGAATCTTGTTTTCGAACCTGTTTTGCCGTCCGAATACTCGCCGATGACCTTGAGCTCGGTTGCGTCCTCGCCCCTGAAGTATTCCTGCTCGTAGATTTTGCCGTCTCTTCTGACCTGTACGACCATGTGAGTGGACAGCGCGTTAACTACCGAAGCACCTACTCCGTGGAGACCGCCGGATACCTTGTATCCTCCGCCGCCGAACTTACCGCCGGCGTGCAGCTGTGTGTGGATGACCTGGACAGCAGGAATGCCCATCTTAGGATGGATGTCTACCGGCATTCCACGTCCGTCGTCCTGAACGGTGACCGAGTTGTCTTCTTCGATCGTTACCTCTATATGTTTACAAAATCCTGCCAGCGCTTCATCGACAGAGTTGTCCACTATCTCATATACGAGATGATGGAGTCCCGCCGGGCCTGTACTTCCGATGTACATACCCGGTCTCAGACGTACCGGTTTAAGACCCTCCAGTACCTCTATCTGACTTGCGCCGTACTCCTGCTTCTGAGCCATTATGTTTTGCCTTTCCTGAGTTTTATATGACAATGAGAACCGTCCCTACTGTCATATTTACCCCTTACATTAAAAAAATGGGCGTTACATCCCTTATGTTACGCCCAAATTTTACCATATAAGCCGTTTTTATGCAAGTTTTACCCCAACATCTTGTATTTTCGAAAAAATCGCTCAAATCGACGATTTTCGCCCCCGATTCGACATGAAAGCTCTGAAAGCCAGTAATTCCATGTTGTTCAGCGTTTTACAAAAATACATGATCATTCGCGGTCTTTTTCATCCTTTTTATCAAGATTTTTTCTGTAGATCGCGAGCATTATGAAGCCGAGGAGCAATGCCAGCACCAGCACTGTGGGGACGGTCCCTTTTGACACGTTAATACTTATCTACTCGTGTTACAGTTCCCTCTTCTATACGGAATAACGTGCCTCCTCTTAAATCTCTGATGACCTCGTCATTCAGTTCAGCTGAAGTTATGAAGAGCTGCACGTCGTCTATCTCGTTTACAAGAAATCTCTGCCTGTCGAGGTCGAGCTCGGAGAGCACGTCATCAAGCAGCAGCACAGGAGACTCGTCGAGAAGCTGCCTTGCTATCCTTATTTCAGCCAGCTTC
>CACWYF010000054.1 GCA_902765035.1 uncultured Eubacteriales bacterium | reverse complement strand
TGGCAATTCGCATTTTTAGTTTTTTTTGGTATATAATATTTAGGCTGAAAAGACAGCGTGTTCTTTTGTTGCGCAAAAGAATGGCCAAAATGGTTTATAAACGCTGAAAAACAGATTAAGCACTAGTTACCGTAGAAAGATATTTATGTGAAAGGAGTTTCTAAAAGGGATGAGCCAAAGGAAACATTTGCCAAGCATCCATGTACCGCATCACAAAAACACGGCCGCATGCGAGACCGTGACGATGCCGGTACCGGATGAAGTAAGCATCAGCATGTCCCAGAACATCGGCGCTCCTTGTCAGCCTCTCGTAGAGAAGGGTGATTATGTGAAGGTAGGACAGAGGATCGGAGACGTACAGGCCTTTGTCAGCGCACCTATCTTCTCGAGCGTCAGCGGAACCGTAAAGTCGATCGACAAGGTCCGCGGTTCAATGGGCGGCTTTGAAACTCACATAGTAATCGAGCCTGACAAGAAGCAGGAGGTCAGCGAAGAAGTTCAGATACCTGTCATCAACAGCTTTGAGGATTTCGTCAAAGCTGCCAGAGACAGCGGTATGGTAGGACTCGGAGGAGCTTCCTTCCCGACTCACGTAAAGCTGAATCCTAAGAACCTTGATGAGTGTAAGTATCTCGTAGTAAACGCTGCAGAGTGCGAGCCATTCATCACAACCGACAACAGAGAGATGGTAGAGAACGGCCAGGACGTACTCGACGGCATGAAGATGATCATGCAGTGGCTGAACCTCGAGAGAGGATACATCGGCATCGAGACCAACAAGCCGGACGCTATCGCAAACATGAAGAAGCTGATCGAACAGAACGAGATCAAGGACATGGAAGTGGTTCCACTGCCTTCCAGCTATCCTAAGGGAGCTGAGCGTGTTCTCGTTTACGAAGTCACAGGCCAGACAATGAACGCAGGCGTTCTCCCTGCACAGCTGGGTGTCATCCTCGACAACGTTTCGACCATCGGTGTTATGGCTGAGTACATCAAGACCGGTATGCCGATCGTAAGAAGAAGAGTCACCGTTGACGGAGATGCAGTTGCTGAGCCTAAGAACGTATTCGTACCGATCGGAACAAGGATCGCTGACGTAGTAGAGTTCTGCGGCGGCTACAAGAAAGAGCCTCGCAAGATCGTCATGGGCGGACCTATGATGGGAAGAGCTACCAAGTCTGACGAGTCCCCGACAATGAAGAATACATCTGCTATCCTGTGCTTCAGCCAGGACATGGCAGAGGTCAAGGAAGAGACAGCCTGCCTCAACTGCCAGCGCTGCCACACAGCATGTCCGTTCGGACTCATGCCAAGCATTTTCGCAGATGCTTATGCTGACAAGGATGTAGACAAACTCAACAGATTCAACGTAATGCAGTGCATGGAATGCGGCAGCTGCTCATACACATGCCCGGCAAGACGTCCGCTTGCTCTCACGAACAAGCTTGCAAAATTCATGGTAAAGGAGGCATCGAAGTAATATGGCTAATAAGTTTCATACGAATTTGATAGTATCCTCCGCACCACATATCGTAACGGAATCGGATACTACCAGACTCATGGGCACAGTCATTCTCGCACTGGCTCCTGCATGGGTCGCAAGTATCTATATCTTCGGCTTCAGAGCACTGCTCCTGTCCATCGTCTGCGTTGCAGCAAGCGTACTCTTCGAGTTCTGCTACAACAAGATCATGCACAAGACACAGACCATCGGCGACCTCTCGGCTGCACTGACAGGTCTTCTGATAGCCTTCAACGTTCCTTCGACCTTCCCTCTGTGGCAGGCGATCGTCGGATGCGCTTTCGCGATCATCGTAGTAAAGCAGCTCTTCGGTGGTATCGGAAGGAACTTCAGTAACCCTGCTATTACAGCAAGAATCTTCCTGTTCATCTCATTCGCAGGCAACATGTCCACATGGCCTGTAACAAGACTTGATGCAACAGACGCTGTAACAGGACCTACACCGCTCGCGATCCTCGCAGAGGGCGGAGCTGACGCACAGCTTCCTAGCCTCGGAACTCTGTTCCTCGGATTCCACGGCGGTTCAACCGGAGAAGTATGCGCACTCGCACTGATCATCGGCGGCGTTTATCTGATCGTCCGCAAGGTCATCAGCCCGATCATTCCATGCGCATTCATCGGAACAGTATTCGTCTTTGCACTTATCGCAACAGGCAGCCTCCACATGGCTCTGTTCCACGTACTTGCAGGCGGCGTGCTCCTCGGAGCATTCTTCATGGCAACTGACTATGTCACATCGCCAAAGCTGCCTCTCGGACAGCTGATTTTCGGTATCGGCTGCGGCATCATCACAATGAGCATCAGACTGTTCGGATCATATCCTGAAGGCGTATCCTTCTCGATCCTGCTGATGAACATCTGCACACCGCTGCTGAACAACCTGTCCTACAAGTTCTACCTGAAGGAGGGAGGTGCTAAGAATGGAAAATAAGAACAGCGCATTCAAGGAATTCATCTCGCCTATTCTGGTACTCGTAGTAATCTGCTTCGTAGTAACATTTGCTCTTGCATATGTATACGGCATCACGAAGCCAATCATCGATGAGAACACAGCCAAGGCAGCAAGCGAAGCAAGACTGGAGCTGCTCCCTGACGCTGACAACTTCACTGACAGCGGCGCTGATCTCGTTGAGTATGAGCCGGGCAAGGTTTATGCTGTTGACGCTTACACAGCTGACAACGGCGCAGGCATGGTAGTTACAGTCAAGTCCAACTCCTACGGCGGTCTTCTGACAGCTATGGTAGGTATCGACAAGGACGGAGCTATCACAGGCGTCAAGGTAACTGAGCATGCCGACACCCCGGGTGTAGGAACCAAGGCACAGGCCCCTGGTCACCTCGACCAGTACAAGGGCCACACAGAGCTCGGAAGTGATACCATCAAGGCACATGCTGACGACATCGTCGAGGTAACAGGTGCTTCCGTATCCTCCGGAGCTATCCACAAAGCTGTTTACTGCGCACTTGAACAGTACAAGGCTATGGGAGGTGTAAAGTAATGGAAAAGAAAAGCAAACTCGCGATTCTGACTAACGGAATCATCAAGGAGAACCCTACACTGGTACTTCTCCTCGGAACATGCCCGTTCCTTGCTACATCTTCATCACTGATCAATGCGCTCGGAATGGGACTTTCAGCTACAGCCGTACTGATCTGTTCCAATATCGTAATCTCGATGCTGCGTAAGGTTATTCCTGACAAGGTCAGAATCCCTTGCTACATCGTAGTTATCGCCGGCTTCGTAACTCTGGTACAGTTCGTACTCCAGGCTTACGCACCGGACATCAACAAGGCACTCGGAGTATTCATCCCGCTGATCGTTGTTAACTGCATCATCCTCGGAAGAGCTGAGGCTTTCGCCAACAAGAACACTGTTGTCGACTCTGCTCTCGACGGAATCGGAATGGGACTCGGATTCACACTTGCCCTCGCTGCAATGGGCGCTATCAGAGAGTTCTTCGGTACAGGATGCCTCCTCGGCTTCACTATCATCCCGAACTTCTCCATCGGATTCTTCAACCTGCCTCCAGGCGGATTCTTCGTATTCGGTGTGCTGATCGCTATCATCCAGGCAGCTACCAAGGGTAAGGCACTCAAGGCTAAGGGCTTCAGCTGCGGACTCTGCCCGATGTACAATTCGTGCAACACTGCAGAGGCTAACGAAGAGCTCGAGGCTGAGAAAGCAGCTAAGGCTGCACCGGCAGTATAGAAAGGAGGACAGACATAATGGTAAACCTTATAGTAATCTTTATGGCGATAGTCCTCGTTAACAACTTCGTACTGTCGCAGTTCCTCGGAATCTGTTCATTCCTTGGTGTATCAAACAAGATGAGCTCGGCAGTTGGTATGGGCGGTGCGGTAGTCTTCGTAATGGTTATCGCTGAGCTCGTAACATGGCCTGTAATGCAGCTCCTTAACAAATTCGAGATCGGATATCTGCAGACTGTAGTATTCATTCTCGTAATCGCAGCACTCGTTCAGTTCGTAGAGATGTTCATGAAGAAGTACCTGCCGGCTCTCCAGAAGGCCCTCGGTATCTTCCTCCCGCTCATCACTACTAACTGTGCTATTCTCGGTGCTACGATCAACGCAATCAGTTTTGGCTATACATACGTGCAGTCCGTGGTTTATGCCTTCGGCGCAGGTGTCGGCTACATGGTAGCTATGATCCTGTTTGCAGGCATCCGTGAAGAGAAGCTGTACAACACAGAAGGCGTTCCTACTCCTTTCAAGGGCGTAGGCATCATCCTCGTTGCTGCTTCCATCATGGCTCTTTCCTTCATGGGCTTCACCGGTATGTTCCAGTAAGGAGGTGTACTAATGGCTAATGTTATGACACCTGTACTGTTAGTAGCAGTTATCGGACTTATCTGCGCAGGACTCCTGGTATTCGCTTCCAAGGTGTTCCATGTAGCAGTAGATGAAAGAGTTACTCAGGTAAGAGAGTGCCTTCCGGGCGCTAACTGCGGCGGATGCGGATTCGCCGGATGCGATGACTACGCTTCCAACCTGGTAGCTGACGAAGAGCTTCCTTGCACAAAGTGCTCTCCTGGCGGAGCAGCTGTAGCAGCCCAGATCGCTGAGATCCTCGGCAGAGCTGCAGGCGCAACCGAGCCTCAGGTAGCACAGGTTATGTGCAACGGCACATGCGGAGCAAGACGTACTGTTCTCGAGTGGCAGGGACTCCAGTCCTGCAAGGGCGCTAAGGGATGGTTCTCATCTCCTAACGCATGCATGTACGGATGTATCGGTCTCGGCGACTGCGTGAACGCTTGCCAGTTCGACGCTATCGGCATCGTAGACGGTATTGCAAGAGTCAACAGAGAGAACTGCGTGGCATGCGGTGCCTGCGCAAGCACCTGCCCGCAGAAGATCATCAGCCTCGTACCGCAGAAGAATATGGTACACGTTCTGTGCTCATCCACAGACAAGGGCGCTGTTGCACGCAAGAACTGCGACAATGCATGCATCGGCTGCATGAAGTGCACAACAGTCTGCAACTTCGATGCGATCCACGTTGAGGACAACCTCGCTAAGATCGACCCTGCAAAGTGCAAGTCCTGCGGACTCTGCGCTGCTGTATGCCCGACCGGAGCTATCAACAGCTTCAAGAAGCTGCCTAGCAAAGAGCAGGCAGAGAAGGTCGCTGCAGCAAAGAAGGCTAAGGCTGCCGCAGCAAAGCCTGCAGCACCAAAGCTGACACCGGAGCAGATCGAAGAGCTCAAGGCCAAGAAGGCAGCTGAAAAGGCAGCCAAGGCTTAAGCCGGATGTGTCAACAGGTCATATGCAAGACTTGCCCGAAGCGAAGCTAGGATGCAAGTCACTGCATACCTTCCTGACACGTTACACAAAACGCAATAAGGGAGCCGCGGATACCGCGGCTCTCTTTTTTGTGACACCGGGGATGGTTTTCTTTGCCATGTTTTGTGACAAAGAGAACCGTCTCTATTGTCATAAAAAAGGACCATCCACCTTAACGAATCACCATAAATGGTTATTACACGATCAAAAAGATTGATAAATGACCAAATATGGTGTATGATATGACCAAACTATATTGAACAAGAGCAGTAAACAGGTGAGAAAAATGAGGACGCTGGATGAACTGAAGGGAAGGAAGAAGCAGCTGGGATATACGAATGCTGTGATCGCAGAGAAGTCGAAGGTGCCTCTTGCTACGGTACAGAAGGTCTTCAGCGGTGCGACTAAGAATCCGAGGTGGGAGACGCTGGCTGCCATCGAGAAGGTTTTGTATGAGTATACGCTGTCACCGCAGACGGAGGTCGTCAGGGAAGTGCTTGCGGAATATGATCCATCCTATGAAAAGAAGCTGAAGGATAATCGTAATGAGCGGTGGCCGAGACAGGGTGAATATACGCTGGAGGACTACTATGCGTTACCGGATGATGTCCGGGCGGAGCTGATCGACGGCGTCATCTATGACATGACGGCGCCGCGGCGTATCCATCAGGAAATTCTGGGGCAGCTGTATCTGGAGTTTTCCGGCTGTATTGAGAAGCATAACAAGCGGCACGGGAGCAAGTGCAAAGTGTATTTTGCACCGGTGGATGTCAGGCTGTTCAGAGACGACAGGAATATGTTCGAGCCGGATCTTATTGTGCTGTGCCATGAAGATAATAATGAGATGAGGATCGAGGGCGCGCCGGAATTCGTGCTGGAGGTGCTGTCTGATTCGACTCGCAGCAAGGACTGTTTGCTCAAGCTGAACAAGTATCTGCAGGCGGGGGTGCACGAATACTGGATCGTGGATCCGCGTACAAGGAAGATATTCGCATATGACTTTAAGGAAGATGTATTGCCGAAGGTGTTCACTTTCTCTGATAAAGTTCCGGTGAGCATTTCCGGAGGTGAATGCAAAATCGACTTCAGGAAGATATGCGCAGCGGTCGGGTGGTAAGATGACAGCCGCATGAGACTGCAGGAGACCGGATGGCAGACTGCATGGAAATGAAAAGAATTTGTGAAGCCTGAATGAAAGTACTTGACATGCAGGGGTAGTGTAAATAGTATACTGCGAGAGATAATAAGAGATATATGAACGAAAGAGGGGCAGGAGTTAATCTTGATTGACGAATATCTGAAGGCCCGCAAGATGGGTGAAAAAGCATATAAGGCGAAGACGGCGGACGGTGAGTATCCGTTCCTGCCGGCACTTGACGACATCGTGCCTGACAACGGGACGCTGTCGCAGGTTCAGGTAGGCCTGATGGAGATCCCGGTGGATCTGATCGTCGGGACGAAGACGAGGGCGAGGCAGAATTCCTTCGCGCCCGATTTCATGCCGCTGCTGGCGCCGGAGACTGAGTTTGCCGCGAAGTGGGGCAATCTGTACCAGGCTCAGATGGCTGAGGGGTTCAACAGCCCGATCAGGGTGTATGAGTATCTGCACAGGTTCTACGTGCTGGAGGGCAACAAGAGGGTCTCGGTCAGCAAGTTCCTTGAGATGCCTGTGATCGCTGCGGATGTCACGAGGCTGGTGCCGAGGGCTGAGGTGCTCGAGGCTGAGCCTGCGTATGCTGAGTTCATGCAGTTTTTCAAAGCGGCGCCTGTATACGGGATCGAGTGCACCCAGAAGGGCGCGTATCATGAGATATGCGAGATCGCGGGCGTCCCGTGGGGCGAGACGTGGAATGACGACCTCGTGAAAGCTCTCAAGCTGGGATTCTGGCGTTTTGCCCGCGCGACTTCGGAGATATCCGGCAAGCTGACCGGCATGACGATGGGCGATGCTTTCCTTATATACCTCAGGATCTTCAGGGGCGATGCGCTCGGCGCGCGCGAGAGCGAGCACGAGACGGGCAAAAAGATAAAGCGTATCCGCAAGGAGCTGTACACGGCGCAGAATGCGGACAAGGTGTCGCTGGTCGAGTCGTCGGAGGATGCTCTGCACGCCGGCAACCTGATCGAGAAGGCGGAGAAAGCTGTCGCCGGCCCGGGGTCTCTTGCGAGCATGGTAATCCCGAATCTGTCGTACTCGAAGAAGCACCCTCTGAAGGCGGCGTTCATCTACGACAGGCTGCCTGAGGATTCCAACTGGATATACAATCACGAGGCGGGAAGGATCCGCCTGGAGAAGACATACAACGGGCTGGTGAAGACGAAGAGGTTCATTGCTCTGGCAGCCGGCGAGGA
>CACWYF010000053.1:7857-8268 GCA_902765035.1 uncultured Eubacteriales bacterium | reverse complement strand
AAGCAGATCGAGGGCGTGGACCACTTCGATACCGATGTGAGCTACCGCGTGCTGTAGCGGGTTCGTGCCCGCTCGGGTTGCCTGTGCCGATATCCCACTTGTCCCGATGGGACTCACTCGTCCCGGTAATGCCCCGCTCATCCCATAGCGCGCTCGCGTGTGTGAATCACGGGGGAGAGCCAGTAGCCAGCCGTACATAAACGACCTACTTTGACAGATTCGTGTCAATGCCGGGCGTTTATGTGCGGCCGCCTCACGGGCGGGGTCGATGGCTCGTACATAAACCGGGGAGATTGACACAGGCATGGCAAATTGTCCCTTTCATGTACGAACGGGCGATGGGCGTGAAGTGCCGTACCCCATCGTGGCGTGCGGTGGCGGGACTCCGTGCGTCGGGGCATCGTGCATCAG
>CACWYF010000053.1:0-7845 GCA_902765035.1 uncultured Eubacteriales bacterium | reverse complement strand
GCTGCCGAGTGTGCTGATTACCGCCAGACGCCTGTTGGTGTACGAAATACTAAGAACTCTCAGAAGACATTCGTACATCAACCAGCCCTTTATTGCGGAACCACCTCAATAGGGGCTGTTGGCGTACGAATGCCTGGTTGGTATGCTGACGCTTGGTTGCCGTACGAATGCCTGGCTTGCTGTACGAGTGCCCGGTTGGTGCGCGAATGCCTGGCTGGCGTGTGGATGCCTGGTTGCTGCCGAACGCATGTCGGTTGTGGGGATTCAGGCGCAGGCATCGTATGCGCAGATGCAGGCTTATGAGAGCAAAAAGAAGGACCCCCGCCAGCTGGTGACGGGGGTCCTTGCTCATGCGGAGCTGATTACGCTCGGTGCCGGCAAATCTCGGTGTCGGCAGATGCTAGCAGATGCTAGCAGACGCTAGCACGTGCTGCCGGATACCGGATGCCGGCGGACCGACGCGAACTTACTTCATCGACTCCTCGACAGCCACGGCGCAGGCGACGGTCGCACCGACCATGGGGTTGTTGCCCATGCCGATGAGGCCCATCATGTCGACGTGCGCGGGGACGGAGCTGGAGCCGGCGAACTGGGCGCTGGAGTGCATACGGCCCATGGTGTCGGTCATGCCGTAGGAGGCAGGGCCGGCGGCCATGTTGTCCGGGTGCAGCGTACGGCCGGTGCCGCCGCCGGAAGCGACGGAGAAGTACTTCTTGCCGGCCAGGACGCGCTCCTTGAAGTAGGTGCCCGCGACGGGGTGCTGGAAGCGGGTCGGGTTGGTGGAGTTGCCGGTGATCGAGATGTCGACGTTCTCGTGCCACATGATGGCAACGCCCTCGCGGACGTCGTCGGCGCCGTAGCAGTTGACCTTGGCGCGCGGGCCGTCGGAGTAGGGGATCGTCTCGACGACCTTGAGCTCGCTCGTGTAGTAGTCGAACTGCGTCTTCACGTAGGTGAAGCCGTTGATGCGGGCGATGATCTGCGCGGCGTCCTTGCCGAGGCCGTTCAGGATGACGCGGAGCGGCTTCTGACGGACCTTGTTGGCCTTTTCGGCGATGCCGATCGCGCCTTCAGCGGCAGCGAAGGACTCGTGGCCCGCGAGGAACGCGAAGCACTCTGTGTCCTCTTCGAGGAGCATCTTGCCGAGGTTGCCGTGTCCGAGACCAACCTTACGGCGGTCAGCTACGGAACCAGGGATGCAGAAAGCCTGAAGGCCTTCGCCGATTGCAGCAGCTGCATCAGCAGCCTTGCGGCAGTTCTTCTTGATAGCGATAGCAGCGCCTACTGTGTAAGCCCACTTTGCGTTCTCGAAGCAGATTGGCTGGATGTTCTCTACCATGTGATAAACATCAAGGCCAGCGTCCTTGGTGATCTGTTCTGCTTCTTCGATAGATCCGATACCATACTCAGCCAGCTTGGAAAGGATCTGTTTTTCTCTTCTTTCATAAGATTCAAATGTAATCATATCTCTTTCCTCCCTGTATTATTCCTTGCGAGGGTCAATGAGCTTGACCGCATCTGCAACGCGGCCGTACTGGCCGGATGCCTTCTCTACTGCTGTTGCTGGATCATCTCCTGCCTTGATGAAGTCCATCATCTTGCCGAAGTTGAGATACTTGTATCCGATGATCTCATCATCTTCATCAAGTGCAAGCTGTGTGATATATCCCTCTGTAAGGTCGAGATAGCGAGGTCCCTTGGCGAGTGTGCCGTAAGTTGTTCCTACCATCGATCTTGTTCCCTTGCCGAGGTCCTCGAGACCTGCTCCGATCTGCAGTCCGCCTTCGGAGAACGCACTCTGAGTACGTCCGTAAACGATCTGAAGGAACAGTTCTCTCATTGCTGTGTTGATAGCATCGCATACCAGGTCAGTGTTGAGAGCTTCGAGAATCGTGAGTCCCGGAAGTATCTCAGCTGCCATAGCTGCCGAGTGAGTCATTCCGGAGCATCCGATAGTCTCTACGAGAGCTTCCTGGATAACGCCGTCCTTAACGTTGAGTGAAAGCTTGCAGGCACCCTGCTGAGGTGCACACCAGCCGATACCGTGGGTATATCCGGAAACGTCCTTGAGTTCCTTGGACTTGACCCAGAGACCCTCTTCAGGGATCGGTGCAGCGCCGTGGTGCACGCCCTGGTGAACAGGACACATGCTATTCACTTCTGCTGAGTAAATCATAATACTTACCTCCTGTAATAAGTGATCTGAACGCCGCGCCGCATATTCAGCCCGGCGAGATTTTCCGTACTTTGTTATTATATTGTATTGTGCCTGATTCAGGCAAGAATAATAAAAATACAATAGTTGGTTTTTTATAAATAACGAATGGTGCAAATAAACTATCTATTACATCTCGAAGTCACAGGCTACCGAGCCGGAGCGCACCTCGTGCATGCGCTTTTTTACCGGCATGTGTACCGGATGTGTCTGGTATGCATCGAACGCTTCCCTGTTTTCAAATACAGTTATGAGAGCAAGGTCATACGATCTCTCACTGTGCAGGATATCCGCCCCCGCCTCAAGATCCAGCATGCCTTCTATCTTCCCCTTCATTCCGTAGAAGTTTTCTACCAGCTGAGGTATTTCATCCTTATACTCATCCTTGATCTTAAACATTACTATATGTCTTATCATAGTGTTTCCCTTTCCTGATCATCCGCCTCAAATTACCCGCACTGATTCTCTCATTGCAGATGCTGTGATGTCAACCTTCAGCGCTCCCTTTTCAGGCCGGTGAAACGCCTGCAAACGGGTATTACCTTTATTAATAACGGATGTTCAAAACACCCATTTTGCAAGGGTTACAGCGTGTGTTATTTTATTGACAGACAAAAACACCGGCTCCGCAGAAGAGGCTGCCGGGTAAAAATATCAGGAAAAAAAGGAGATTAAAAAATGGGAGTAGCATACGTAATCGCAAGCATGGGAATTTCAATCGCATTCAACGCAGGACTTATCGCAAAAGAACATTCCTATAACAGATAATACCTTACTTACATCTTACAATGGAGAAAAGGTGCAGCTGTGAGATATCAGCCGCACCTTTTTCTCTTGTGTACTGTTATTAAATAATCGCCGCTTTAGCGATCCGGCCCGCTTGGCATCAGCGGACTACGCCATGAATTCGCTGTATATGATATTGACAGCCTTCTCAAAATCCTTAGCTTCAACGCCGACGATTATATTGATCTCGCTGGTGCCCTGATTGAGCATGCGGATGTTGATCCCGTTCTGCGCAAGAGCTGAGCATATCCTTGCAGCAACACCCGGAGTCCTGCTCATCTTCCTTCCGACGACAGCTATCAGAGCGATGTTGTCCTCGACGCTTATCTCATCAGGCTTGAGCCGCAGCTTAAGTTCAGCAAGCACATCATCAAGCTTGTCTTCAAGCGCAGCTGACTCGATTACCATTGAAAGAGAATCGATTCCGGTAGGTATATGATCGAACGGGATCCCGGCTTCCTCAATAACGGTAAGAGCCCGTCTGACATATCCGATCTCCCTGTTCATCATGTTCTTGTAGATGGAGATAACTGTAAAATCAGGCTTGCCTGCTATTCCGCTGATGACCTTGCCGTCCTCAGCGTCTCCGGAATTGGTGATGACCGTACCCGGATCCTCAGGCGCATTCGTATTCCTTATATTGATAGGAATGTCGGACATCCTTGCCGGGAAGACAGCCTCTTCATGAAGAACACTGGCTCCCATATATGAAAGCTCACGGAGCTCGATATACGAGATCCTCTCTATCGGTGCAGGGTCCTTTACGATCCTCGGGTCAGCCATGAGCATTCCCGATACATCGGTCCAGTTCTCATATATATCCGCATCCGCCGCCCGTGCAACAAGCGATCCCGTTACATCGGATCCGCCGCGTGAGAACAGGCACACATCACCGCTGCCTTCGTATCCGCCGTAGAAACCCGGCAGGACCGCTCTCTCATGCTTTGCCAGCTCCGCCTTCAGGAGAACGTTGGTCTCCTCTGTCAGAAGCCTGCCCTTCTGATCAAATCTGATCAGATTCTGAGTGTCCACAAAGTCATATCCGAGATATGCGGATATCAGAGCTGCCGAAAGGTACTCACCGCGGCTTACAACATACGCCTCGGAGCATCCTTCCTTCAGTTTTTTTCTTATCTCTTCAAATCTCTCATCAAGATCCGTCTCTATTCCGAGCTCGTCTGCAATGGACGTGTATCTGTCACGGATAACGCCAAGAAGTGATTCCCACGGGATGTTGTTCTCCGCCTGGGCCTTGAGCATGAAAAGAAGATCTGTTACCTTGCTGTCGCTGCTGCTCCTCTTGCCCGGCGCGGATACTACAACGTATCTCCTGTCAGGATCCGATTCTATGATGCTTCTTATCTTTCTCAGCTGTCCCGCGTCTGCAACCGATGAACCTCCGAACTTAAGTACCTTTACTCCCATTTTCTACTCCTCTTTCCCTTCTGCTTTATTTTTTATCTTCTCTCTTTCCTGTTTCAGGTCTGCAAGCACCTGCCTGATCGTCCTGCTGCCGCTGCCGAGAAGTTCTCCTGTTATATCCAGCAGCAGCTTCTGTGTCTCATCCGACATATCCCTCACTGTATTCAGGATCTGTTCAATACTTTTCAGTTTCTGGCCTTTCATCTCGCTGAAGGTGTCTGCACCTGTTGCCTCCAGCAGAGAGAACAGAGCGTTGACGAATTTCGCTCTTGAGCTGTCGTCTATCTTACTGAGCCAGTCCTTCTGGGTATGCTGGATGAATCTGCTGAAATCCGACTGCTCTGCATGTACAAATCCATTTCTTTTCACCTGCCAGGTCATCCCGTCGTGCTGCAGCATACCTTTTACCGAGCTGGCTACCATGTATTTGTGAGCCGCTTCGCTTGAAAGAAGCAGACCTATGACAGATGACTCAGGAACGATGCTCTTCACCTTTTCGATCACTGCTCTGTACTCTTCAGTTTCCGTAACTTCCCGCCTGAATCCAGGGGCGTCGTTCGAATAGACTGCAATTATACGGTCACGCACAGATTTATCGCAGAAGGCTGACGCATATACCGCAAAGTTGCCTCCCTTGGAATGGCCTCCGACTCTAAGTGGTCTTCTGAGCTTCTTACCGACCTTGTTGAGGTAGGCGACTGCTTCACGCTGTCCCCCCGTCTCCGGAAGATAACTCATGTTGAAATCTTCCTTCCAGCCTACAACTGTATTATCTGTCCCTCTGAATGCGATATATGCCGTACCGTCTTCCAGTATGTATGTGATTGCTGACATCTGCATGTCCCGGTCAGTATCCACGATCTTTACATAATCTGAGATCTGTGTGCCGGAGAACCTGCAGCCTTCCATCATTCCATCCATCAGGAATGCTGTTCTGGCGAGTATGTCCTCACTCTTTTCGAGCTCTTCACGGGAGTTTATCTCAAAGAAAGTCTTATACACATTCTTAAGCGGAGTCCTCTTTCCGTCAGCCGGGACTGAGTCGTCAAAATGTGCATATGACAGTTCTGCCAGTATTAAGTTGTCAACATCATTGAACGGATCATGCGCAAAGGAAATGTCGCACCTCCACTCAAGATAGTCGTTGATATTAGGCATACTGTTCTCCCGTGAAATAATTATGCTGTGAAACGTCTGCAGTCATTATCGCATTTACGGTTGCCAGTTACAACTCTCAACTTTTCGGATTCAGCATCGTAGTAGAGAACATCATCCGACAGGAAATCACTTCTGTTTACGACAGTCCTGTTAGCTTCCCTGACAGTTTCCATCATCCCTCTTATATCCGGTTCTGCTGCCTCAGATATGATCATAACTTCATGCACAGAGCTCGGAAGCACAAAGTAGCCGCTTCCCAGCACATCTGCTATCCGCTCTGTCACTCCCGGGTAGAAAAGCACTGCTGCTCCGAAAAACATGCTTTCATTGGTAAGCATGAGCGCTCTGCGTCTTCTGTACTCATCTATGTCCGGGTCGTCCAGGAAATTCTGCGCAGTAACTGAATCGCTGTATCCGGAATGCACATAATCCTCAAGGCTCACCAGCACCGGAGGCTCATTCTTTACTGCGTTCTCAAGTGCCGCGGTAAGGAGTTCCTCCCGGCTTGTCCTTATCTCATTTCTCAGCAGGTCATCTGTCACGGACAGAAACCATTCGTTTGAAGCGCCACTGTCACAGCCTATAGTTGCTATCAGTGCAAGCCCGCAGCCGGCATCGATATACGGCTTTCCATCCATGTAGCTCATGTTGTGTGTGACGCCTAGCAGTCTTACGGACAGTCTGTCCCTGATGCTGTCAAAGTCAAGTCTGAGATCATCAGGTGACAGTGGTGCTCTGAAGCCGAGTCCTTCCTCACATCTGAAGGCAGCCTCCTCGAGAAGTCCCTCAAGATCCTCCCCTTCCTGATATCTTTCATACAGATCATCCAGATACACATTCCACCCTGCACACTCTCCATCCTGAGAAAGCCTCAGCCCGTGGACTCTTGTGTCGTTCGCTTTCACTATCTCAACGCGCTCTGTGCTGATCCTTCCGGCGTCTGTTCTTTCAAAATGATCACACGCTGCACTTTCCGCCTTAAGCACAAAATCCTGAATAGTCATGTCTTCCTCCCTTCTTCTAACCATCAGCTTTTCCAACATACTGCAGTAATCCGAAGTCCGGTTCAATAGGGATGTCGGAAGTAGTGATTTATTTGCAGGAAAAAGGGAAAAATAATATTATCCGTTAACAGAAATGCGCAACAAAAGACGGCTTCCGCAGAAGCCGCCTGTGTATGTCCGTGACTGATCAGCACCCGGTCATCAGTATCCGGTCGTTGCATAATCCCGGATGTACCCGTGTAATTTCTTGGTATCGCTCCAGCGCGAGAATCCGTATCCGCTTCCGAGAACAACGGTCACATAGGTGCTGCCGCCATATTTGTATACTCCGGTGAAGCAGCATCCGGCATTGCTCTCAGTTCCTGTCTTGCCTCCAAGGAAATTGCTGATATAACTGAATATGGCATTAGTCGACCAGCAAGTCCACTTTCTTCCTCTCTTCACACTTTTGATCGTCTTATACTGAGTTGCCCAGCATTCTCTTATTTCAGGGAAGGTATATGCATAAGCCGTAAGCTTTGCAAGTTCATATGCAGTGGTATAATGTCCATCCGCATCCAGTCCGTGTGGATTCCTGAAATGAGTATTCTTCAGGCCCATTTCCTCAGCCTTGGCATTCATCATGCTTACAAATCCTGCCTCACTTCCTCCGACGCCTTCCGCTACTGCCGTTGCGGCATCATTGGAGGATGGCAGAAGCATTGCGTAGAGAAGGTCCCTGTTTTTATATACATCACCTGCAGCCAGCCTTCCGCTTGCGTAAGGTGTGCGTGCTGCGTAATTTGAAATCGTTGTTGTTGAATCGATTTTGCCGCTTTCAAGAAGAAGGATGGCAGTCATCAGTTTGGTTGTGCTTGCCTGGGCATGCTGCATATCTGCTTTTTTGGAATAGATAAGGCTTCCCTCACCTTTATCATCGATTCTGTATATGCATGCAGTTCTGGCTGACAGCTTGAGGTTTTCCAGATTCTGTGTCGTAACCTTTATGTTCTCGCTGTATGCTTCAGCTGCATCATCAGTCGCAGGGACATAGATACGCCAGAGGGAATTCGTCTTCGCTCTTTCCTTCTCAGGAACCGCAAAGCGGACATTTACAGCAGCTTTTTCTGTTTCAGATCCTGTTTCCTTTGCATCGTCAGCATCCTGAAGCTCTGCAGATCCAGTCATGACTGTTGACCATGTATCGTCAGTACTGTTATATCTCTGCAGCTGAACTTCTCTGCCTCCGGCAGGCTCAATGTCTGCAGTTATCTCGAGAGT
>CACWYF010000052.1 GCA_902765035.1 uncultured Eubacteriales bacterium | reverse complement strand
GATGCTGCGCAGAAGATTGATTATCTTAAAGGGAATACAGACGCTATGACATTATCGGGACTGGTTATGTCTGGTGGTAATGCTGCATGGTTGGGTAAAGAACTTCCCCAAGGTGTATTAGGCGGTATTCTGACTGCAGCGAATATTAGCCGACTTGATTTGAGTGGAATTCAGATGGCGGTTCTGTCTGCTTGTCAGACGATTGTGTGGTTCCGGAAATGACGGACATGTAAGGGAAAACGACTTTGATGTCAGGGTGCTTCTTCATCATGCTGACAAAGTCGCTGTTTCCCCAGCTTCTTGGTCCGAGGTATGTCACGGAAGTGAGGTTCTTCTCCTCAGCCTTGGTAAAGAACACATCCATCGCTTCAGTTCCGAGAGATACAAAGCAGACAGTGCTGCCCTCAGCTCTGATCTTTTCAAGAGCCTGATCCATGCTCTTCTCATCGCCTGTGATCTCTTCCACCAGTTTAATGGCTTTGGTCTTGTCCTTCTTCGTATACTTTCTGATCTTATCGCGGAATCCGTCGATAAGCGCAGCAGTACTGCTGTCATTCTTAAGACTTATGAGCGCGATATCAGTAGAACCGAGCTGCCTGTAAGCGTACTCAGCAAGTCCTTCTCCCATCTGCGACTCTGTTATACAGGCTCTGAAATAGTACTCATTGGTCTGTGTGATCAGCGGGTTGGTTGCTGACGGTGTGATCGTCGGAATGCCCTCAGCCTCGATATATTCGGATGCAGCAAGAGATGTTGCTTCTCCCGCACTTCCTATGATCGCAACAGGTTTCATTGCTATGAGGCCCTGTACTGCAGTTCTCGCAGTACTTACCTTGGACTGTGTATCCACCTTGGACAGCACGACCTTGTATCCGTCAACATTGCTGTATATGCTGTTTGCCAGCTCTATTCCCTTGAGCTCTGCCTGTCCCTTGTCCGATGTCCTGCCTGTCTGCGGCTCAAAGACACCTATCGTTATGACAGGCATCTGGTCCTCGTCTTTTTCCTCAAAATAAGCATGCCTGAAGCTGTCGAATGTCGTACATCCGCTCAGCAGGCATACCGACATGATCAGCGCCGTCAGGCATATCAACAAAGCTGCTTTGCTACCAGTCTTCACGTTCAAGTATCTCTTTCATCCTTTCAATGGTGTCAGCATCATTCACTTCTCTGCGAACGCGCGCAGATCCCCGCAGTCCCTTCGTATAATGGACCACGAACTTGCGGAACTCCCTGACGCCGGTCGTCTCTCCCTTGAGCTGCGCCAGCATCTCAAGGTGTCTTATCATCATGGCTGTCTTATCTTTTCCTGACGGAGCAGGCTCAGGTTCCTGTCCTTCAAGGGCCCTCCTCAGATCCCTGAATATCCATGGATTGCCCATTGCCCCTCTGCCGACCATGACGAGGTCACAGCCTGTCTCATCGAGCATCCTGATGCCGTCTTCGCCTGTGAAGATGTCTCCGTTGCCGATGACAGGGATGCCGACAGCCTTCTTTACTTCTCTTATTATATCCCAGTCAGCAGTACCGCTGTAGTACTGGGGTCTTGTCCTTCCATGCACAGCCACCGCCGATGCTCCGCCTGCTTCGGCAGCCCTGGCGACCTCCGGGGCATTTATGCTGTCATCTGTAAATCCTTTGCGGATCTTGACCGTGACAGGCTTGGATGAACCTCTTACAGCCGCAGCTACAACATCGTGCACCAGATCCGGATCCTGCATCAGCGCTGACCCGTCGCCGTTTTTCACGACTTTGGGAACAGGACAGCCCATGTTGATATCAAGGATCACATTAGGCAGGCTGTCTAGTTTTGCCGCAGCATATTCTATCACATCAGGCTCGCTTCCGAATATCTGGATCGCGGCAGGCCCCGCACCCTCAGGTATGTATGTAAGCTGAGGTGTCTTGCGGTCCCCGTAATAAAGGCCCTTGGCACTGACCATCTCCGTATATGTCAGTGAAGCCCCCTGCTCTTCGCAGAGGGTCCTCATTACAGCATCCGTGATCCCGGCCATCGGCGCAAGAAGGAACGGTGACTCCAGTCTGATATTTCCTATCCTGTATTCCATCAGTCCTGAAGCACCCTTTTCTTGTGCAGTCCCTTATTCTTTTCATACAGGATCTGCAGACCGCTCAGGGTAAGTCTTCTGTCGATTATATCTATGCAGTCAACGCCGCTCTCCACCATAGTAGCCATACCTCCGGTAGCAACTACCTTGATGTCCTCAGGAGCAGTGCCGGTCTCAGCCGACATCTCCTGCTTCATGCCTTTTATCATGCGCTCTGTAAAGCCCATGTGTCCGTAAATAAGACCTGACTGCATCGCCTCAGACGTATTCTTGCAGATGTACTTGCCCGGAAGTTCGAGGTCTACATTAGGGAGCTTGGCTGTGTGCTCAAACAGAGCAGCTGCCTGTGTCTTGATTCCCGGAGCGATGGCTCCTCCGATAAAGCTTCCGTCTGCCGTAACGCAGCAGAATGTTGTGGCTGTACCGTAATCGACAACGATAAGGTCACCGCCGTACTTGGTATGTGCAGCGACTGAATTGACGATACGGTCTGAGCCTACCTGTCTCGGATCATCATACTTGATCTTGAGGCCTGTCTTGATGCCCGTTTCAATAACTATGGCACTTCGGTCATAATACTTGAGACACATATGCTCAAGTGTAAAGAGTAGGGACGGCACTACCGAGGATATGATGATGTCATCGATATCCGAAGGGTCGATCCCGTCATGCTTCAGCATCATGTCAATTATCGTACCGTACTCATCGGCGGTGCGCTTGTTGTCAGTTGCCATTCTCCAGCTTTCCACAAGCTCCTCGCCGTTGAACACTCCGAGGACCAGATTGGTGTTACCTACATCGATAGCAAGCAGCATTCTATATTTCCTCCAGTCTCTTGATAGCCAGAGCCATTGTGAGTCCAGGGATGATCCTGTTGGCTGTCATCTCAGCTCCGAGTATCTCATTGGCCTTCTTGAGTCTGTACTGAACAGTATTGTTGTGGATGTTCATGAACTCTGCAGTCTTGTTCGAATTCATTCCCGCATCGAGAACGAATGTCGAAAGTGTATCGAGAAGCATTCTTCCCTTGTTGAGGGACACCTCTCTCTCAAATGGTTCAAGCAGATCAAGATACATCTTCTTGAGCATGGTGGATCCTGTCTGCATGTATACGCAGTCACAGACCATGGATATCTCGTACTTGGAGAAGACTCTCTTGTACGGGAATACCTTCTCTATCAGCTTGCTCGTCCTGTTGATGAGCTTGAATCCGTCTACTACCGACTCGAGCTGCTCTATTCCGGTGATGTGGAATATTCTCGCATCCTTGCGTCCGCTCTTGAGTCTGTCATACATCTGAAGGCATGCATTCTTCACGGAGACGCCCTTGTCCTGGCCTTCCTCTGAGTAGATGATGCCGTAAGTCTCATTTCCTTCGTTGACAGTCAGCGAGCTGAATCCGTAGCGGTTCCTGAAATCTGCAAGGATCTCGAAGAGCTCGCTCTCCTCAATGTCTCTGATGAGGAAAGCACTCGGGAACTGCATGCCGCGGAGTCCGGATTCGTCAAGCAGTGTATGGCAGAATGAGAGGTCTCCCCGTACAGCCGACTTGATGAACTCAGCCCTTGAGTCTCTCTCAGGTGTGTACTTCCACATTCCTATGGCAAGCTGGATCGTTTCAGCCAGCTTGGTCATCTCTGCGGCGGAATAATTATCCTCGTTGTCAACGATCATGAGGATGTATCTCGTGTTCTTGATCTCAATACTTCCCCAGTATGTAACTACGCCCTGGATCTCAACTCTTGTGAAAGTGCTCTGATGGAACACTTCCTGTTTGCGTGCATGCTGAACAGCATCTTCAATGCTTACTACGTGTCTCGTCTCGACCGTAAGAATAGGATTGAACTCCTCAGTCAGCAGTACCACCTGATACCCGTTGTTAACGGCTGCTTCTCTCAGTGCGAACGGGAAGCTGCTGTGCTTCTCAAAGTTGAGCAGATGATAGATCGTGTTATTAAGAATGTTGTCACTGTAATTGTGTCCATACAGGATCTTATCGAGCACCTGCTCAATAAGCATTGAATAAGTGACTCTTCCGTCATCTCTGATCGTTATGAGAGGCAGACCTGCTGTCTCCGCAGCGTCGGACACCTTGCGGTCTACGCTTGTTATACCTTTGTCGCTCAGATATATGACAAGTGCGCTTACTTCTTTTTCCCCAAGTCCCTGTACCGCTTTGACCTGTGCATCTGTGTCGCCTTTGCTGCTCCAGAAGTGAGTGATGACCATCTGCTCCCTGATACCGTTTCTCTCAACTCCCATTGAAAGATCGGTCTCATCAAGAACAGATACAGTCCTGACCCTTCTGTCCAGACCTTCATGGCACGACAGAACCGAGCAGCCTGCGAATGCATCTAGTTTCAGGCAATCATTTACAGTTATTCTCATTAGTTCTTATCCTTTTCTTCAGTATTTGCAGCGTCGTCTGTCTGAGCAGGCTGTTCTTCCGCCTTGCTCTTCTTTGAAGTACGTTTCCTTGTAGTTTTAGGTGCGGCTTCATCTGCCTTTTCTCCGCCGGCATCCTCTGCAGATTCTGCAGCCTTCTTCTTAGCCGGTGATTTTCTCTTCTTAGGTGCAGGCTTGGCCTCTGCCTCAGCTGTCTTTTCAGGAGCCGTTTCCGCCGGTGAGTTCTCTTCATCAGTGACCTCAACAGACGGAGCAGGTGCTTCAGGCTCAGTTTCTGCAGGCTTAACTTCCCCGGCCTGCACTTCAGGAGCCTTTTCCTTCTCCTCAGTCAGCTTCTTAGGCTGGACTTTTTCCTTCCTGCGCCTGTCAGTAGCCCTCTTATATTCCTCATAGCCGAATTTGTCCTCCGGCTCTTCAGACCAGTCCATGACGTCCTTAGGCCTTCCAAGCGCCTCAGCTGATTCGATCAGAGCTTCCTGATCAAGACGTCTCTGTTCCTCGAGCTCCCTGCGTCTCTCAGCTTCGAGACGTTCACTCTCTGCAGCTTCCTGCTTGTTTTTGCGTTCGATCTCGCGGTTCTCGTTCTCGACTTCCGCCTGAAGTTCCTCAGGAGTCACCTCGCCCTTGAAGAGTCTCTCGAACTGCTCTCCATCGATCGTCTCTACGCGGAGAAGCGCCTGAGCGACTCTCTCGAAGGCTTCGTCGTTATCCTGAAGTATCCTTCTTGTCTCTGCGTAACACTCTTCAAGGAGTCTTCTGATCTCATGATCGACCTCTGAAGCAACTTCCTCTGAGTAATTCTGTCGGGTGGAGAAATCCCTTCCGAGGAACACCTCATCGTTTGAGCTGAATGACACCGGACCGAGCTTCTCGCTGAAGCCGTATTTAGTGATCATCTGCCTTGCTATATTGGTAGCTCTCTCGAGGTCATTGCTTGCTCCTGTCGAGATATCATCAAGCTTGAGTTCTTCCGCTACTCTTCCTCCGAGGAGGTGCTTGATAGTATCGATCATGTGGCCTCTGGTCTCGAAGAATCTGTCCTCTTCAGGCAGCCACATGGTGAATCCGCCGGCCATTCCTCTCGGAATGATGGTTATCTGATGTACAGGATCGGAATCCGGGATAGCTCTCATCACGATGGCATGGCCTGCCTCGTGATATGCTGTAAGCTTCCTCTCTGCATCCGAGATGACTCTGGACTTCTTCTGAGGTCCTGCCATGACCTTGGTCGTAGCCTCCTCGATCTCATCCATTCTGATCTTGGTACCGTTGCGTCTTGCTGTGAGAAGTGCAGCCTCGTTGATCAGGTTTTCGATATCTGCTGGTGAGAATCCAGGTGTCCTCTTGGCAAGGATCTCCGGTGATACGTCATCAGCAAGAGGCTTGTTCTTCGTGTAAAGTCTGAACAGCTCTTCTCTGCCCCTGATATCCGGCATGCCGATAACGACCTGTCTGTCGAATCTGCCCGGTCTCAGGAGAGCAGGGTCGAGAACGTCAGGTCTGTTAGTGGCTGCAAGGATGATGATACCGAGATTGCCGTCAAATCCGTCCATCTCAACGAGCAGCTGGTTGAGGGTCTGTTCTCTTTCATCATTTCCGCCGCCGAGTCCTGCGCCTCTTCTGCGTCCTACAGCATCGATCTCATCGATGAACACGATGCACGGAGCGTTCTTCTTGGCTTCTGCGAACAGGTCTCTTACTCTTGATGCACCTACTCCGACGAACATCTCAACGAAGTCCGAACCGGAGATAGTAAAGAACGGAACGCCCGCTTCACCGGCAGTCGCTTTTGAAATATATGTTTTACCTGTACCAGGCTGTCCTACAAGCAGGACACCTTTAGGTATTCTTGCACCGAGCTTGTCATACTTGACCGGATTCTTGAGGAAGTCAACTATTTCAGAAAGCTCGACTTTCTCCTCTTCGAGTCCCGCTACATCCTTGAAAGTGATGGCTTTGCCATCGCCCTTGTACAGCCTTGCCTTGTTCTTTCCGAACTGGAAAGCCTGCCGGTTTCCGCCCTGACTCATCATGAAGTAGAACAGGAATCCCATGGCTACTACCATCAGTATCGTAGGCAGCAGATTGAACAGGTTGTATTCGCTTTCAGGCGGATCACTTTCGAGTTCTATCTTCTTTTCATTGATCATCGGATAGAGGATGGTCTCCTCAAGCCAGTTGATTTCAAGGGCGGACGGAGCATATGTTATCTCCATGTCCCCGTTCTTCATGGTACCCGTCAGCTTGCGGTCTGTAATGTTTATCTTCTCAAAGTCACCTTCCTGCAGGTGGCTTGCAAACTGAGAGAACTTCACTTCCTTATAGTCATTGCCTGACCCGATATTGCGGAAAACCATTGAGATAGTCAGTACCGCCAGGAAGACAATGACGTATATTCCTATACTTCGTCCTGCGTTTTTCAAGTTATATATCCTTCCTTATGAGAAATTTGGGAATTATGCGGACAGTTTTTTGTGTCCTGAGCACAAATTTTATCATAGATTATCTACTATTTCAATGAATAGCACTCTTTCTGTGTCATCAGTTATATGATATTTTGGTGAAAACCGGCCCTTTTCCTGTTCGTTCTTTCCGGCAAAGTATTTGCTCGGCAGTATCCACAGGATTTCGCTTCCGATGGCCACCATAAGGATGCTGTCTCTCGCCCTCTTCATGACCTTGGAATCGACAAGGAGATCCTGGATCTTCTTTGTGCCCCTCTTCATCGGAAGGTAGTCGCCTTCCTGCCGCGTCCTGAGCCTGATCTCTCCTGCCTGACCCGGATGCTCCTTATTGAACTTGTCGAAGTCAAAAGCGGCGTACATGTATTCATCATCAGGATGAAAATCCTTGATCTTGATGATCTGAGGCATCATCCTGATCGTGTTGTCAGGAGCGATCTGTCTGTCTTCATCCGCATCAGTAAAGATGATGGTGTCATACTCCCTGTATGCTCTTGCGCCGAGCGGCAGATCTATCGATCCTGACGGATTATCCGTATAGATCAGCTGGGTGAGCCTTGTGATGAGCTCAAACGAGGCGTACTTCTCAAGTCTCATGGTCTGGAGGATGAATCCTGCTATCCTTGTGTTGATCGAAAGAGGATTGACTCTCATGTCCGTGATATCCAGAAGTATCCTTTCAGGATCATGCTCGAAAGCTATGTGTCCGTCCATCGCAGCTATGGCGATCTCATTGAGGAGAGCATCATCCATGTCGGCAAGCTCCGCATATCTTCTCAGAGCCTGCTTCACAGACGGGTTGTACTTCTCCTCAAGATAAGGGATCAGCTCGTTTCTGATGCTGTTCCTCGTATAGTCATTCGACTTGTTGGATGCATCGATGTTCGGATGGAGCTTGTTTTCTCTGATGTATTCTTCGATCTCAGACCTTTCGATATCTATAAGCGGCCTTATGATCGTATATCCGGATTCGGAGTTCCTTACTGCAGGCATGCCTG
>CACWYF010000051.1 GCA_902765035.1 uncultured Eubacteriales bacterium | reverse complement strand
TTCCTGATGGTATTCACATTCGGTGAATACGGAACAGCTGAACACTCCGCAAATACTGTAGGCGGACTGTCGCTCTCGTTCACAGGCTTCAAGGGCTAACATCGTCCGGGTTCATTGACGAAAACTGAATAACTGACAAGCTTAGAATAAAGGAGACATAAGAGTTATGAAAATGTTCATTAACGGAGTACCGTGTGACGCATCGGACGGTGGAACAATAGAAGTTACCAATCCGGCTACCGGAGTGGTGATAGATACTATCCCTGCAGCAACGAAGGAAGACGTTGCGAAAGCTGTTGCATGCGCCAAGGCTGCGCAGCCTGCATGGGCGGCAGTTCCTGTATCCGAGAAGGTGGAGATCCTGTATAAGTTCCTTGATATAGTTGACGACAACAAGGAAAAACTGGCACAGACCCTCTCGCAGGAAACAGGAAAGCCGATCGTGGAAGCAAGAGCTGAGATCGGCAACATCAGGATAGGATTCAGCGGATTCTGTGAAAAGGCTAAACACCTGTACGGCAATACTTTCCCTGCAGGTCTCGAGCCGGGACAGGACAAGCACGTTCTCATCACCAAGAAGGAGCCTATCGGTGTCATCGCATGCGTTATTCCTTTCAACTTCCCGTGCGACCTGTTCGATCAGAAAGTAGCTCCGACCCTTCTCGCGGGCAACGCAGCTATCGTAAAACCATCGACAGACAACCCTCTGACGCTTTGCATGCTGACCGAGATGCTCGGCGAAGCGGGCGTACTCCCGGGTGCTGTACAGATCGTAACAGGAAGAGGAAGCAATACAGGAACCTGGCTGTGCGAGAACCCTGATGTTCACGGCATCACTCTTACGGGTTCGACAGAGGTAGGTATCGAGACATACCAGAGAGGTGCGGCGCATCTTGCTCACATCGCTCTCGAACTTGGTGGAAATGACGCCTTCATCGTTCTTGAGGACGGCGATGTAGACCTGGCTGTTGAAGAGCTCATCTGGGGACGTATGTACAATACAGGACAGGTATGCTGCGCTTCCAAGAGATTCCTGATCCACAGCAGCAGAGCGGCTGAGTTCACAGAGAAGGCAGTAGCCAGAATCAGCCAGCTGAAGCAGGGCCAGCCTTCGGATGAGTCGACTCAGATCGGCTGCCTCATCAGCGAAAAGGCTGCGATCAAGGTCAAGGAACAGATCGACCTGACCGTAGAGCAGGGTGGTAAGATCGTTCTCGGAGGAGAAAGAAACGGCGCGTTCATCACTCCGACTGTCATTGCGGGTGTACCTAAGACAGCTGATGTTGCTAAGGACATGGAGATATTCGGACCTGTAGTTCCGATCATTGAATTCGATACTGTCGATGAGGCTATCGAGATCGCAAACGGATCAAAGTTCGGTCTCTGCGGCTGCGTATTCACAGCTGACATGAAGACTGCGGTCAAGGTCTGCAATGCGCTTGAGTGCGGCGGGACTGTCATCAACGGAGCAAGCTTCTTCAGAAGCTTTGAGATGCCTTTCGGCGGGTACAAGTATTCCGGCGTAGGAACAGAAGGCGTAATGTCTACTTTCGATGAGGTGACAAGGACCAAGACGATCGTTCTGAAGAACATCATCTGACACTATAAATGCATATGGTATGAATCTGCAGAAAGTCTGAGATGTGTGAATCCTGATGAATATGCAGAGGAACCCTTCTGGAAGAAAGATCCCGCCCGTGCAGCAGATGCAGGGCGGGATTTTGTTATATCTGGTTATCCTATATAACCTATCTGTCTGGACAGCTGCGCAGCATACTGTTTGACTTTCTCGACGGTCTCTTCGATCCTTTCGTCTGTGAGGATTCCGGTTGATCCGCTGGCGCTTATTGCTGCAACGGGCAGGCCCCGGTAATCATATACAGGCGCCCCGATGCACCGGTGTCCGTCTTCATACTCTTCATCATCAATCGCCCACCCCTGCAGACGAACCAGCCTCAGATGGCGGATGAACTCCTGCCTCCCGGTAATCGTTTTGCGTGTATACTTCCTGAAATCGCATTCATCGAGAACTGAATCGAGCTCTTCTCTTGAGAGACATGACATGAGGCATTTGCCTATAGAGGAACAGAATCCCGGGGACCTGTGCCCGATCTGAGTGTAAAGCTGGGAGTTGGGATGGCCGTCAATCTTCTCGAGGTAGACTACATCCGGCCCGTCGAGTATCCCGAGGTGAGCTGTCAGGTCGAGCTCTCGGGTTATATTGCTGAGGAAAGGACGGGCCTCTGTCAGAAGCTCGAGGTTATTTATATGCGTGCCTGCTATCTCTATGATCCTGAATCCGATGGTGTAATCGCCGCTGTCGTTTTTTGCAACGTAAGATCTGTCAAGCATGGCGCTGAGTATCCTATGCGCAGTGCTCTTGCTGAGGCCGGTAGCAGCTGCTATCTCCGTGAGTGTCATGGGACTGTTGGTATCTGAGAGCGTTTCAAGGATATCAAAAGCTCTTCCCAGAACTCTGATTCTGTCTTCCATAAAAGACCTCCGTATGAGTTGTCAGCCCCTCCGCATAAATGCCCGTTTATTTTACCACACAGAGTCGGCTGCACACAATCACGGCAAGGCTGCTGCACACGATCCACACGATCTCTGCAGGATATCAGCACACAATCTCGGCAGAATAAAGGGCGCCTTCTGCGGAGGTATGGTATTATTTACATATGATGGGAGCATGTCACTGCGGGCGGGCTGTGCATATGGCCTCCCATGGGTGACAATACCTGACTGAATAGAAAGATAGGATTAATCATGAAATATATACTTAATGAACCATGGTGCCTCCGCGGGTGGAAGAACAAGCCGTAATGCCTGTGTGATTTCACATCACCTATGGAACCTATGGATATCGCTGAAGGGGATATGAGGTTTCTGTCCTCGCCGTTTGATTACGACGGCGGGAATAATTTTTTCCATTACCGGCAAGTGCAACTATAACTGCCTCCACTGCTCGGTCAATGCACCAAAATCACCTCTCGGTGAGTTTTCGTTTGAGCGGATCAAGAAACTGCTGGATGAAATGAAAGACTGCGGCCTCAAGAATATAGTTCTGATCGAAGGAGAGCCGCTGGTCAGGAGAGATTTCATGCAGATCGTCGACGCGGTCCTTCAGAGAGGAATGTTTGTAGTCCAGATATTCACTAACGGATCGCTGGTGAATGAGACTCTGCTGGACGAACTGGATAAGAGAAAAATCTCGCCGACATTCATGATCAGCTTTGACGGTGTCGGCTATCATGACATAATGCGCGGTGTCAAAGGAGCAGAGGAGCGGTTTTACCAGGGACAGCATAGTATCCATATGGGATACGATCGAGACGCTTTCGGCAAAAGGCGTGGAATCGCTGACTGTGTATCCGCCTGTCGAGAGTGGTCTGTGGAAGGACAGATACGAGGAAATGGGTGCATCCCTGGATCAGATGTACGATGAATACGCGAATGTTTTTGAGAAATTCGTTGCGGCGGATTACCCTATGGACCTGATCGTGTACGGCCTGATCTCTTTTATAAGAAAGTGGCGTAAATACGTGATGCTGCCAAGCTGGAGCTATCATCCGGAAAGGGCCGCTGTCACGCCGGCATGCAGGGTCTACAGGCGGGAGCTGAATATCTCTCCGGACGGCATCCTGTCACCGTGATATGCAATCATGGCTGACGAATATATCAAGAGCAATATGCCGGACATCAACAAAATGCCTATCAGGCAGGCGCTTACTGACTCTGCATTTACCAGGATCATGGAGCTCACATCGCAGGACATCGCAGAACACAACCCAAAATGCCTGAGCTGCGAATACAGCGCGATGTGCGGCGGAGGCTGCCGCATGAGTGCCTTTGAAAAGACAGGCGACCTGTTCGGGTATGATCCGCAGATGTGCTACTTCTTCGAGCATGGCTTCCCTGAGAAATTCCGCGAAGCGATACGGAGAGGCGAGAAGAAGCGAACAGAGAATATGTCTCTGCTGGAAAAGCTCATGAGCTGGAGATAGGAGAAGCGTGAAACCATGAAGACAGAACTGATAAAGTGGAGCAGTGACCTGAAGAATGAACTGATGGATATCTGCAACAGTGTGGACAGAAGTTATCTCTCTGACCGGATACCGTCACCGTATACAGAGGCCGATGCTGACTGGTGGCTCGGCATGGTCAGTGAGCATGACGGCGTGGACGGACTGTTCAGGGCGATCGTCCTTGATGATAAGGTTGTCGGCAGCATTTCTGTTGAGTGCAGGCCTGATGTGTATCACCATGATTGTGAGATAGGCTATATGCTTCTGACTGATTACTGGTCTCAGGGCATCATGACTGAGGCTGTAAAGCTGATATGCGAAGAAGCAGTTGAGAAGCTGGATATTGCCAGGATAACGGGCATTGTATATACGGAAAATGAAGCATCCTGGAGGGTGCTTGAGAAGAATGGATTCGTACGTGAGGGCCTGCAGCGGAAGTCGGCTTGCAAGAATGGCAAAATGCATGACATCTTCCTGTACGGAAAGCTCAGAGAGGACAGGACTGCGATATCTGTTGATCTGATGCACAGAAGTGACGCTTATACGATAGAGCATTATGTGCCAAGCAAGGAGCTGATGTACCGGGCTGCATACGGGGTATACCTGGCTTACGACAGCCGGCGCGGAGAGGGCGCCGTATCTAACGGCATGCACGAAAGGAACCTCATGCCTGACGGCTGGCAAGGTAAACAGATCGCGATACTTACCGGCGGCGGCAATAACGGCGGCGACGGATACGCACTTGCATGGATCCTGAAGGAAGCCGGCATCGACTCAACAGTGATCAGGGTGTCAGACAAGCTCTCCGAGGACGGCAGGTATTACTGTGAGAAGGCGGCAGCGAGCGGGGTAGCAATGTGCGATTTTGCCAGAACAGATGCCGGTGAAGCGGATAAGCGCGAAACTCCCGGTAATGCTGACCTGTCCGGCTATGATGTCATAGTGGACTGCATCCTTGGGACCGGATTCAGGGGCGAGGTAAGAGGCAAAGCTGCAGAGGCGATAAAGGCCATCAACGGGTCAGGCGCATATGTCATTAGTGTCGACATCAACAGCGGAATGAACGGAGACACCGGCGAGGCGGTGCTCGCAGTTAAGTCAGACCTGACAGTTTCGGTCGGCTATTACAAGCAAGGCCTGTTCAGGGGAGATGCTGACAAATACATCAAGGATATGACAAATGTGGATATAGGTATCATTCTTCTGAAAGAATAAGGAGGTATATCATGATTCGCAGAGCTGAAGAATGCAAGATAGAATACCGCGAGCACATGCGTGACGGCGACGGAACTGTCAAGCTGACAGGGTTCATCAACGATCCGTCCGAGCTATGCGGAAAGGGTCGCATGTTTTCCAGGATAACTCTGGAGCCGGGATGCAGCATCGGATTCCACATTCATGAGAATGATTCCGAGCTCTTCTATTTCCTGACAGGGACAGGTGAATACAGTGACAACGGTGAGATCTGCACTGTCAATGCTGGCGATGTCACGATCTGCCCTGCAGGAACGGGACACT
Source organism: uncultured Eubacteriales bacterium (assembly GCA_902765035.1). GTDB lineage: Bacteria > Bacillota > Clostridia > Peptostreptococcales > Anaerovoracaceae > Crickella. The sequence continues at coordinate 4,262 of CACWYF010000051.1, read as the reverse complement.
CGATCGCAAACAAGGGCGACGAGACACTGGAACTCATCGCAGTGATCGTCTACGCTTAGCTCCTGCACAAAACAGCTATGAATGGTATTAGCGATACCCTGAAAAATATATATGGCAATGATATTTCAGTCATGAGCAAAACGCCGGTGTCCGGCGGGGACATAAACAGGGCATATGCGCTGCTCCTTTCGGATGGAAGCAGATTGTTCATGAAAGCCAACCATAGGGAGAACGCGGATTTCTTCAGAGCAGAGGCGGAAGGGCTCGAGGCACTGAGGGCGACTGGAGCAATCAGTGTTCCGGGCGTGATCGCAAGGGGCGTGGATGATAATGAGTCTTTTCTGCTGCTTGAATATATAGAAGAAGGCCACAGAAGTCCTGTGGCATCAGAAGAACTGGGCAGGATACTAGCGCAGCTGCACATGGCAGATACTGGAAATATTACAGCTGCTGATGATGCGGCAGGCCCTTCATCTTACGACCTGCGCGGCAGATACGGATTTCTGCATGACAACTACATCGGAGGGGGATTCCAGTGTAATGAGCCGGCGGAAACGTGGACGGAGTTCTTCATAGAACGGAGACTGAGACCTCAGTTTGAGAAGGCATCGTATTACTGGGACATCGATGAGCGGAAAAGGATAGACAGATTCCTGGACCGGTTGGACAGATATCTTGCCGAGCCGGAAAGGCCGTCACTTCTTCACGGCGACCTGTGGGCAGGCAATTACATGATCGACAGTAGCGGCGAGCCGTGGCTCATCGATCCGGCTGCATACGTCGGACACGCGGAGGCGGACCTCGCAATGACGGAGCTTTTCGGGGGCTTTGACCGCAGATTCTATGATTCGTACAGAGAGACAGCAGGGATCGATCCGGGCTATTCAGACAGGAGAGATCTGTACAATCTGTATCACCTGCTGAACCATCTCAATCTGTTCGGAGGCAGCTATCTGCACTCCGTCCTGTCAATAGTCAAAAGGTATATTTAAAACGGGGGATAATCATGAAGGGAATGATGCTGAATGCCCGGAATGGACATATAGAGCTGAACGGTTTTGACTGTGACTATATATCCTTCGGAAGAGGAACGGATTCGCTTATTATGCTTCCCGGAGTCGGGGACGGGTTCAAGACAGCAAAGGGCGTTGCCTTGCCGTTTGCGATGATGTACCGGTGCTTTGCGGAAAGCTTCAAGGTATACGCATTCAGCAGGAGAAATGATCTTCCGGAAGGTTTCACGACGGGAGACATGGCGGATGATCTGAATGACATAATGGAGGCTCTGTCCGTTTGGCCGGCACATATATTCGGAGTCTCGCAGGGCGGTATGATCGCACAGCAGATGGCGATCCGCCACCCGGATAAGGTGAAAAGCCTTGTTCTGGCAGTGACCGCGCCGCGTCCTAATGACCTGATGCGGGAATCGCTGGGAGGCTGGCTTGAAATGGCGGACCGGGACGACTATGCGGGCATTATGCTGGATACGGCTGAGAGATCGTACACAGGAGCATATCTTGAAAGAGGGAGGATGCTCAACAGAATACTGGCGATGGCAAAGCCTGCAGACTATACTCGTTTCAGGATCCTGTGCAGGTCATGTCTGGAGCACGATGCATATGATGATCTCGGTAAGATCACCTGTCCTGTGTGGATAATAGGTGCTGATCAGGACAGGGTGCTGGGCGGAAATGCGTCGGTTGAACTGAATGAGAAGATCCCCGGCAGCCGTCTGTACATGTATGAAGGCTACAGCCACGGGGTATACGAGCAGGCAAAGGATTTCAACAGGAGAGTCCTGAGATACCTGATGTGGGAAAAACTGAGATAAGGAGTAAATCTGAATGAAGAAGTATGCAGCGCCCATACTTATGATGGCAATCTTTGAGACAATAGCTGTTACACTCTGGCTTACGAAAGGAAATATCTTCTATCTTTTCAATTTCAGCTACATCGGGTGTTCGATAGCGCTGGGCATGTTTCTGTTCATCAGAAACCACAAGCACGCCAGACGCATCGTCCAGCTGCTGGTCGGAACCTATATGCTCATATATCTCGGGCTGATCTGCGGGGAAAACATGCAGATAGAAGGGTTCTGGTACTACCTGTTCACGGGCGTATTTGAGGCGGCAACTATTCATTATGCAGTGGCCAAAATCTTCGGGCCGCTGATCTTCGGACGCGGCTGGTGCGGCTATGCGTGCTGGACCGCTATGGTACTGGACTTTCTGCCGTATAAGGTGCCGGCACAGCCGAGGAAGAACCTGGGATGGATCAGATATATCACTTTTGCGCTGTCGCTGATTTTTGTCGCGGCCCTGTTTCTCGCGCATGTCGGGAATATTGAGAGGATCATGTTCCTGGCGTTCATAGGATCATGTTCTGGGCGTTCATCGTCGGGAATGTTCTGTACTACGCGGTGGGGATCATTCTGGCATATGCATTCAAAGATAACAGGGCGTTCTGCAAATACATCTGCCCGGTTACGGTATTCCTCAAACCGATGAGCTATTTTGCTCTGGTGAGGGTGAAGTGCGACAAGGAAAAGTGCATCTCATGCGGGAAGTGCAGAAGAGTGTGCCCGATGGATGTTGATGTTACAGATAATTCAAGAAACAGAAAAAACGGCACTGAATGTATCCTGTGCATGGAGTGTGCCAGGAGCTGTCCTAAGGATGCGCTGTAACATCCAAACCGACAGATCAAGGCATCCGAAAGCAGTGAGTTAACTTCCAGAACTGCGTTATGGGAGGAGGAGCAGGAGGAGTATGACCGGAGAATATGCAAAGAGGAACGGCTGTACTCTGTGTCCCAGGAGATGCGGCGTGGACCGGACGCGTGGCCAGATCGGCTATTGCCAGAGCGGCGCTGTGATGCGCGTGGCCAGAGCAGCCTTGCATTTTTGGGAGGAGCCCTGCATCTCGGGAACGGAAGGCTCCGGTGCCGTGTTCTTTACCGGCTGTAATCTCCGCTGCCGGTTCTGCCAGAACGCGGAGATCTCCGGCAGGCAGGCGCAGGCCGGCGTGGAAGTGACGCCGGAGCAGCTGTCGGAGATCTTTCTGGATCTTCAAAGGCAGGGCGCGAACAATATCAACCTTGTGACGGCCGGCCATTACATTCTTCCGTGTACAGAGGCACTTAGGATGGCAAAAAAGGACGGGCTGACCATCCCGGTGGTGTACAACAGCAGCGGCTATGAGCTGAGCGAAACGCTGCGCCTGCTATACGGACTGGTGGATATCTATCTGCCGGATTTTAAGTACATGGATCCGGAGCTTTCCGGTCTCTATTCCGGCGCTCCGGACTACCCGCAGATTGCGATGGATGCGCTGTCTGAGATGGTGCGGCAGATCGAAACGCGGTATGGAGAAGGTGCGGGGTTTGACGGCGAAGGCAGGATGACGCACGGAGTGATTGTGCGGCAGCTTCTTCTTCCTGGGCATGTCCATGATGCGAAAAGGATCATTGACTATCTGTACCAGACCTACCGGGACAGAATCTGGATCAGTATGATGAGTCAGTACACGCCGATGGCATCGGTGAAGGAGGATCCGCTTCTGGGCCGCAGAGTTACCAGGCGGGAATATGACAGAGTGGTAGACTATGCGCTGTCTCTGGGCGTAACCTGCGCATTTATCCAGGAGAGAGAAGTGGCACTTGAGAGCTTTATCCCGGCGTTTGACGGGACAGGGCTTCCTTCTGCTTCTTCGCCGGAATTGTGATTGAGAAGGTTGTCATGCAGATGGAAAAGTATTATATTGCTGCACGGCCCGGAAGTGAAGTATATTATACGGAAAGGGAGCAGGAAGATTTCCTGAATAAGGGGTAACATGAGAAAACTAAGGGAAAGCATTGTCTTTAAGACTATCTTTACACTGGTTGTTCTGTTGTTTGTCTATTCCATGGTTGTGAGTTTGATCGGTTACCGGGAACTGACGGATGCGCTTTTGAACCAGTATGCCGACGGAGCGTTCCGGACAGCGGGAATCGCCGCACGCTTTATTGATCCGGACAGGATCGATGAATACACAGACAGCGGCGGCGAGGGAGAGGAGTATACAAAGGTGGATGACCGCCTTGCCTCGATCTGCAATTCGACCGGATCGACCTTCGTCTATGTAATTATGCCGGATCGCACGGATTACAAACACATCACATTTCTGTTCTCCGAGATGAACCAGGAGAGCCAATATACCAGGTATGAGTTCGGCTATGTCCGTGAAACGACAAATGAAGAGTATGAGCAGAAGTACAAAAGGATC
>CACWYF010000050.1 GCA_902765035.1 uncultured Eubacteriales bacterium | reverse complement strand
CCGTGCCACTTCCGCGTCTCATCAAGCTCGCCGCTCGACGAGAACGTGAAATACATCAACGTCTCCGGCGACAGCAACCTGGAGAAGTACACTGTGGCACGAGAGACAGACCTCTTCTGGTACATCCCCATCAGCGAAAGAACGAAGCAGAGCCTCGGCTTCGACAGCCCGATGGACGACGGCTACATCAAGATAGACAAGGAAACAATGCGGATGACTGCCCTCACTACCAGCGAATTCAAAGCCATCAAGTAATAACGGTTAAAGGTTAATGGTTAATGGTTAAAGATTAATGGTTCTTTGATGCTTTAGCACAAAGGCGCGCTTTTTATGCGCGGAAAAAGGTTAATGGTTAAAGGTTAAAGGTTAAAGATAATTAGTGGTTAAAACATAAAAGAGGGCATGTCTGTTTATTTTGACATGCCCTCAATTTCGTTTCAAGGGATAGCAAATCAATACTTCACCACTGGCTTCAGTTCCTTTGCCTCGGCAATCATCTTCTCGACCTGCTTCACGGAAGGAACACGGCGCACGAGCTTCTTCGCAGCATCCAGTGCTTCATTGGCAAGCTCAGTAGCGCGCGGGTGTTTGCGCTTTCCGAACAGCCTGTCCTTCAGTCCTGAGGAAGCAGATGCTGACTCCGCACTTCCTGCAGCATCAGCAGATACTTTCTTCTTTTGCTTCACACTTTCCTTCACAGGTGCAGCCGCAGCGGACGGCTCTGCCGTTTTGCCCGTATGCAAAACCGGCGCAGCCGGCTCCGCTGAACGCTCAACAGTCCTGCCCGCACGTTTTGCCGACAGAGGCTCCATAATCTCCGGCTTGAAGGCACCCGAAGAATGCAGGTCCTGCGCTCCGGCTTCTGCAGATGCATGCTTACCCGCGTTCTCGTTGTCAGTGTGTCTCAGCGCTTCGTACGCCTTGTAGGTGTCGAAGTCACTCCCGAGCCCGTAACTCTTATTCTCTTGTTTTGGTTTTTTTACTTCTCCTGCGGGAAGACCCTTAGAGTGCTTCCCCTCCGCGTGATCCGGTACAGGCTTTCTGTAGTCGAAATCCAGAAACTCATCGAGGAAGTCGTCGGTCTCCCACTCTTTGTGGCCCATAGGCTTTAGTCCCTTTCTGTCAGGTTTTATATATTCAGTCTGTCAGCTTCTATCTTCTGTCAGTCTCGATAAGGCCGTATTCACCGCCTTTACGCTTGTAGACAACGCTGACAGCATTTGTATCCATATCCAGGAATACGAAGAAATCGTGTCCGAGCATCTCCATCTGGAGAATTGCTTCTTCAGCTACCATAGGATCAAGTTCAACTTCCTTTCTTCTTACGATAGCCATTTCTTCTTCATAGTCTTCGTTCTCAGGCTCCGGAATGAATTCCAGCTTGAGAGCCTTGTTGTCTTTATATCTTGCCTCAAGCTTACCCTTAAGCTTGGACATCTGGTTAGCGAGTTTATCCGTTGCCATGTCAACAGCATCATAGATACTGTCATTGACCATCTCAGCTCTGAATACAGCCTGCTTTGCGTTGATCGTAGCCTCAAACTTCGGAGTCTCTCTGAGCTTGGATACTACTACATTAGCAGTGACATCCTCATTGAAATACTTGTCAAGCTTGCCAAGCTTCTTCTCGATATAGTTACCGAGCTTCTCACTCATAGGATAATTCTTAGCTGAAATCTGAATCTTCATAATCGGATCCTCCTTATACTGTATATTTAATGACACCAGAGCTTATACGAACCCCTTGTATCATCTTAGACAAAGTATAACATACATTTTGTGCTATTTGTGTAGCGCGAGTGCAAAATCTGCGAATAAAAACAAGTCGAAAATCCGCCGCTTATGCGAGAAGACCAGGAGAGTTATGTTAGGACCCGAACCTTAAGCCAACCTTAAAAACAGCATTGTGAAGAACTTCTCGTTTTCTTTTATTACAAAACAGAGCGAAAACTAAAGCATGCCCGTGCGAGAATCCCGCAGAACGTGCCATGAAGATATGCGGCACGTTCGAGGACTCGAGCAAAGGGCATGCTTTGTTTTCGTTTTGCTTTTAAAGAATACTAGAAGCTCTGAGCTGTTCTGTTGATGATCTCATCCTGCAGCTCTTTGTCCAGATTCCTGAAGTAATCAGAGTATCCTGCAACACGGACGATCAGATCCTTGTAGTCATCAGGGTTCTGCTGTGCCTTGAGCAGCGTCTCCTTATCGAATACGTTGAACTGGATGTGGTGACCATCCATTGCAAAGTATGATCTGATAAGGCTTGCCAGGTTGTCAAGGCCAGTCTCACCTGCGATAGCACTCGGTGTGAACTTCTGGTTCAGAAGTGTTCCGCCTGTTGAGCAGTGGTCCATCTTAGCGCAGGACTTGATAACAGCTGTAGGGCCGTTTGTATCAGCGAACTTCTCAGGTGAGATACCCTCGGATACAGGCTTGTTTGCAAGTCTGCCGTTTGCTGTAGCTCCGATAACTTCACCGAAGTAGATGTGGCATGTTGTCGGCAGCATGTCAACGTGATACTGTCCGCCGCTCATTGTAGGACGTCCTGTTACCTCGTCTCTGTACTGCTTGAATACATCCTGCATGATGTCATCAGCATAGTCGTCATCGTTTCCGTACTTAGGAGTCTTGTTCGTGACCATGTTGAAGATCTCTTCGTGGCCTACGAAGTTGTCATCCATAGCCTGGATCAGCTCTTCCATTGTGAAGTTGTGGTTATCAAATACGTTGTACTTGATAGCTGACAGGCAGTCTGTGATAGTTCCGATACCAACACCCTGGATGTATCTTGTGTTGTATCTTGCACCGCCGTTGTTGTAATCCTTGCCCTTCTTGATGCAGTCGTTGGTTACGATCGACAGGCATGGTGCAGGCATGTAATTAGCATAAAGCTTCTCGATTACATTGTTTCCGCGAACCTTGACGTCTACCATGTGGTGGAGCTGCTTCTTGAAAGCGTCCCAGAGTTCATCGTAGCTCTTGAAGTCCTTTGCATATCCTGTCTCGAGTCCGAGCTGCATTCCGGACTGATTGTCGAATCCGTTGTACAGTGTGAGCTGGAAGATCTTAGGGATGTTGAGGTATCCGGTCAGGATGTAAGCCTCGTTGCCCCATGAACCTGTCTCTACGCATCCGGATGAACCGCCCTGTCTTGCGTCATCAAGAGTTTTGCCTGCATTGAGGAGCTCCTGAACGATCTCATCTGTGTTGTAGAATGCCGGCTGGCCCCAGCCCTTTCTTGAGATCTCGCAAGCTCTCTTGAGGAATCTCTGCGGAGTCTTCTTGCTGATCTGAACGTTGGAGTTAGGCTGAACGAGCTTCATCTCGTCCATGCAGTCAAGGATCAGATAGCTGACAGCGTTGACGCCGTTGGTGCCGTCTTCCTTGATTCCGCCGGTGTTGATGTTTGCGAAGTCAGTGTATGTGCCGCTCTCCTTGAGAGTAACGCCTACCTTTACAGGTGCAGGCTGGTTGTTGAACTTGACCCAGAGGCACTCGAGGAGTTCGAGAGCTCTCTCGTCATCGAGGATGCCGTCCTCAACGTCCTTCTCATAGTAAGGGATGAGGTGCTGGTCGAGTCTTCCCGGGCTGAATGCGTCCCAAGGGTTCAGCTCTGTAGTAACTGCAAGGTGTGTGAACCAGTACAGCTGGATCGCCTGCCAGAATGTCTGCGGCTTGTGTGCAGGAACTACCTCGAGGTTAGCTGCCATCTGCTCAAGCTCTGCCTTGCGGACAGGGTCTGTGCACTTTGCAGCCTCCTCCTTGATGAGGTCATGATATCTCTGGCCGAGGATCATTACTGCATCGCAGTCGATCATCATTGCTTCAAGCTCGTCCTTCTTCTCAAGAGCTTCAGGATCGTTCATGAAGTCCAGATTGCTGATTGCTTCCTGGATCTCTTCCTTATATTCAGCGTATCCCTTTGTGAATACGTTCTTGCCGCCGCATGTGTGTCCTGGACCTCTCTGCTCCATGAACTCTGTGAACATACCTGCTGCATAGCAGTCTCTCCACTCCTGTGTCATGCTTGAGAGCAGCTTGTCTCTCATCGACTTACCCTTCCAGTAAGGGATGATGATCTCTTCCTGATCCTTGAGATCCTGCTCAGTAACGGAATAGTTAACGACCTTTCTGTCGTTCATGATGTGCATATCCTCAAGGGTATGGCATGTGAGCTCAGGGAATGTAGGTGAGGACTGAGGGTCCTTACCCTTTTCGCCTACGATCAGTTCGCCTTCTCCGAGGTAAAGTGTCTTCTTGCTGAAGTACTCTTTGAGTACAAGTGCTCTGAGAACAGGAAGGGATACCTTGTCTTCCCATTCCTTATAGACTTCAGTCTCGATGAGAGCTCTTTCGAGATCGATGTGCGGCTGTGTCTCCATGCTTACTTTTCTGAGAGCCTTGATCCTTGCATTCATTCCGCGTTCTTCCATTTTGATCCTCCGCTTTTTCTCCTAACCGCCGATCTTTACGTTGGCAAAGCCGGCATCATTCCACTGTTTTACGAACGACTGCATCTCTTCGTCAGTCGGTGTTGTCATCTCGTCTGCAAGATAATCACGTCCGAGTTTTCCATACTTGTGTGATCCTGTGCTGTGGTAAGGCAGCAGGTTGACCTGAGGCGGTCTCACATCGTTCTCCTTGAGGAAATCGATTATGGCCTGCATCGACTCATGGTCGCCGTTGACCTCTTTTATGGTCGGTATACGGATGTATATCCTGGCGCCGCCTTTTGCAAGACCCTTAAGGTTGTCCAGGATCACCTTGTTGCTCATCCCGATGTATTTCTTATGTTTTTCCTCGTCCATCACCTTGACGTCATAGAGCCATGTATGGACATACGGCATGATGGATTCGTAATTTGACCACGGAGCCTGTCCGCAGGTGTCTATCGTTACATCGATGCCTTCATGGTAAAGCGCTTTTACAAGGTAGCGGATGTATTCGATGTCCATCGCCATGACTTCTCCACCTGAGAGTGTGACTCCGCCGCCGGACTCTTCATAGAACATCTGGTCCTGCATGCACACCTTCACCAGTTCCTTGACGGTGTACATTTTGCCTACGACAGTACGGTAGTTACCGAGGCATGCGTTCTCACATGTGCCGCATACGGTGCACTTGTCTCTGTCTGTGACGGCCTTTCCTTCCGGTGAGATCGTGATGGCTCCCTGCGGACATACCGCAGCGCATCTGCCGCATCCCGTGCACTTCTGAGTGTCCACCTGCAGCTCAGGCTCGAAGCTCTGAGTCTCCGGGTTGTGGCACCACCAGCATCTGAGGTGGCATCCCTTGAAAAACACCGTTGTACGGATACCGTCTCCGTCATGGATCGAGTATTTCTGTATGTTGGTTACAGCATGCATTATTAGCTTCTTCCCTCTTTGAACTTAATTTTAGACCGCAGTCTAGTTTTTGTAAGAGAATTATATCCAATCTGATAATTCTTTGTCAATAAATATAGATATGTTCGTCCATGTTTTTCACTACATTACAAAAGGCAGCCGCATCGCAGCTGCCTGTCACCTTCAGTGAATACGCGGATCACTCGACCTGGTCTTTGACCCCACACTTGCCTTTACCCGGTTTCCGGAGGACTTACTTCTAAGATACGCCATGATCACAGCCTACATTTTCTAATCAGCTGCTTACGTGGATCCCTTTGCCCGTATCTGGCCTGGACTTTCAACCACGAACATGACCCGCAGAATTCCCAAGTATTGTAGCACATCCCCCTGCCGTGTGTCATCGGGGACGGTCCTTTTTGACACATTTTTTGTGCCGGCAGATGTGCTGTGGGTGTGTCAATAAGGACCGTCCCCAGCGACACCTTTTAGAGCGCCTCAATCAGTCTCTGGATCAGCTTCCTGAATTCAAGCGCGGCTGCCCCTATGTGGTCGAGAATGCTGATGCCTGTTTTTCCGTAATCCGTTTCTGATATCTCATACGCGGAAGCGAACTCTTCTTTCAGGTATTCTTCCGACCTGATATGGTCTTCGCTGAACGGGTTCTCCGCCTTGAGGAAATATCTGTCCTCTCCCAGCTCGTCATCCCTGGTCACATCGGTATTGTAATATGCATCTCCGATGCGGACGATATTCCAGGTGTGATCCTCACTCTCACCGCTGCTGTTTATCCCGGTCCCGAAAATGATGCGGTTGTCCACACCGGCAGTAAGAAGAAGCCTGTAGAATGCTGCAGAATAGCCCTGACACACAGCCTTGCCGTCGATGAGCGCCGCATACGCTGTACGTTTCAGAGTGTAGTCCTCGTCAGCCAGATTATCGTAGTCGTATTCAACGTTATCGAGAAGATAGCTGTAGATCGCCCTGGTTTTTTCAGCATCGTCCATGCCGTCCAGGTCAAGAGATCCGATTATCTCTCCGGCCTTTTCATCCACTGCAGCCTCCTGCTCCGCATCGTCGTAATATGAGAGCGTATATGTCAGCAGCACTGCCTTCTCACCGTTCTCTGATACAGGTTTTGCCGAAGCATTGCAGCTTTCATACTGGAATCTCAGGTAGTCCCCTTCTACAGGATCACCCGTATGCTCAAGCGCTCTTTCAAAGATGTCCCCGATGATATCTTCAGAGTCTTCAGCTGCGGTGTCCGTTATGAGGCATATTCCCGCAGATTCCTCTCTTTCTTTCATGGCCTCCCGGAGAGCCGCAGCAGCCTCATCCTGCGTCCTGCAGACCTCAGCAGTTTTGTCCGCAGCAAAACACCCCGCACCTGCACTGATCACCATCAGTACGGCGAGGATAACCGGTATTACTCTTCGGATTATTCTGCTCGTCATATCAGGATTTTACCATGTCCGCACCTGAAGCAAAAGTAAGAAAGTCCACACTTGCAGCACCTGCTTCTCTGAGGACGACCGCAAGTTCATCGATAGTGGCACCTGTTGTGTATATATCGTCTACGAGCAAAACGCTCTTTCCGGCTATTTCCGGCAGGCGGCGCGTTCTGATGCCGAATGCGCCGCGTATGTTTTCACGCCTCTGCTCAGGCCCGAGCGATCTCATGATATGCGTCTCCCTCGTTCTTATGAGCACATCGTCATCGGCCGTGAACCCGGTCCTGCGCGAGAACTCCTCAGCTATAAGCGCCGCCTGGTTGTATCCGCGCCAGCTCTTTTTGGCCGGGTGGACCGGGACCGGCAGGATCAGGTCATACATCCCGTGAAGTTCATCTTCGCCGAATTCCGCCAGCATACGGTCAGCAAGCATCTCCCCTATGGCCACAGAAATATCCGGGCGCCCGTCATATTTCATAGCGAACACCATGGCCCTCTCATGCGTTCCATACTCAGTACAGGTGAATCCGCGGTCAAAAGAGTGCGGATGCTCCCTGCAGTTGAAGCAGACCGAGCCCGGGTTCGAAGTGCCGAGCTGTCTCCCGCATTTCATGCACGTTCTGCCGTCGATCCACTTTATGTTTTGCATGCAGTCGTTGCACAGTCGGTACGTCCTGGTCTCATCAATTATCTTGCCGCAGCATACGCAGTACAGCGCCGGCGGATATATAAGATCCAGCACCGCAGCGGTGGCTGTTTTAGCAATTCCCTTTAGCATTTCTCCCTCCTGATGTGTCATTAGGGACGGTCCTTTTTGACACATTCTATGCCCTCTGTACTATCCCTCGGTTTATGCCTGTCAGTCTTTCAATTTGTCTTACGCTCAATCCGTATTTCTTCAGTTTATGCAATGCTTCATCCCGGTCTTTCCGACTGTACTTCTGAAGCTCTACCCCTTTGCCAGTCCCAATACATTCTCTCATCACATCAACTGCCCACTCGTCTGAAAACAATTTCTTGGATACTGATCCGTCATCAGCAATTGTCTGATCATCCAAGATGTCTCTGAAGCATTCTTCGCAACCGAAAAGAGATTCTGCAACTGACGCATCCACAAAAGAGCCTTTCCCCCAGTATTCGTGAAAGCTGCTCCATTTATATTCTGCAGCACTGCAGATACCCGCCTTTGCCGGATTATTCATAATATATCTGAATG
>CACWYF010000049.1 GCA_902765035.1 uncultured Eubacteriales bacterium | reverse complement strand
TGTATTTCTTCTTTCCGACTATGATGCCGGCCTGCGGTCCGCCGAGGAGCTTGTCTCCGCTGAACAGCATGACGTCTATTCCCGTAGCCAGTGAAGCCGGGATGTTCGGCTCACTCAGCCCGTATTCCGACATATCCAGCATCAGACCGTTACCCATGTCGAATATTACAGGCAGGTCATGCTTCTTTCCTATCGCAACGAGATCCTCAAGGCTCGCCTCTTCAGTAAATCCGAGAATGTCATAGTTGGACTTGTGCACCTTCATGAGGGCTCCGGTCTCGAACCTCTTTGTCCCTCTCGGATCGTCCTTCCATGGCTCATCAGCGAGCATCTCCTTAGTCATGATCGCCTTCTCGTAATCGGACGGCTTGGTCTTGTTGCTGGTGCCGACCTCCTGAAGGAACGCACCGGACTGTGCCATGATGTCCGGGATCCTGAAAGCTCCGCCGATTTCAACAAGCTCGCTTCTGCTGACGATGATCTCTTTGCCCGCTCCCATCGCAGCCAGCACGATCATAGTAGCAGCTGCGTTGTTGTTTACGACCATCGCATCCTCAGCTCCTGTAAGCTCCGCTATCAGGCTGCCCACAAGATCGTGTCTGGATCCGCGTGCGCCCTTCTCGACATTGTACTCAAGATCAGAGTAGCTGCGGGATACCTTAGCTACATTCTCTACAGCATCAGCACACAGCGGTGCTCTTCCGAGATTGGTGTGTAGGATCGTTCCCGTAGCATTCACAACAGGGTACAGATTGAGAGATTCATCTTCAGCAAGCCTTGCAGCTGCTCTTGCTGCTACATTGGCAGGCTCAAACTGACTGAAGAAGGATGCAAGCGCGTTCCTGCTCTCGTTGCTTCCGTGCAGAGCTCCGTCCGCAGCAGAATCGAGAACCGCCAGCCTCTCCTCATCTATGTCAAGGATGTTCTTCCTCATATCCGCTATGACGCCGCGCACGGCTTCGGTTACGAGAAGCGATCCCTTTTCTTCAGATAAAACAACAAGAGACCCCTCTTTCAGAACTTCGTCGATCTTAGGGAGTCTCCTCAGCAATTCATTCTTATTCATCTATCCGACCTCCGGTTAAATGCAGCCGTACTGCCGCATGTCAGACAGTACTGGAAACAGTTAATTATTAAGTGGCGGGAGTATGTGGGAATCGAACCCACCCGGGAGGCTCCTAACCCCCTGCAAACGGTTTTGAAGACCGCGAGGCACACCAGCACCTATCTACCCCCAGGTCGCCTTTAATTGTTGTGCGCTCTATCAGAACGCACTCATAAAATTTTAGCAAAAAAAGAGCAGAGTATCAACTATATTATGATACTCTGCCGTCTGCTTTAGTTTTATTGCTCCGGGTTATATGAACAGAGCTGAGTTATCAGGCTCGAGAGTGATGTTTCCGCTCTCGACCTCATGTCTGCCCTGCCACAGCTGCTGGCCGGATGACTTGTTGGTGATGGTCTTGCCTGCCTCAATGGAGTGAGTGAGCCATACGTTACCGCCGATGACACAGTCATCGCCGATGTATGTGTCGCCTCCGAGGATTGTGGCACCTGAGTAAATAACAACATTGTTGCCGATGTTAGGATGCCGCTTGACACCCTTGACAGGTGTGCCGTCCTCAGCAAGGTCAAAGCTCTTGGCTCCCAGTGTCACATGCTGGTACAGCTTGACATGTTCTCCTATGACTGTGGTCTCACCTACTACTACGCCCGTGCCGTGGTCGATAAAGAAATACTTTCCGATCGTTGCCCCCGGATGGATGTCTATGCCTGTAGCCTGATGTGCAAGTTCGGTCATTACACGCGGGATCATAGGTACGCCAAGTTCATACAGCCTGTGGGCGATACGGTAAGTGGCTATTGCCTTGAACGAAGGATATGTGATGATGATCTCATCAAGGCTTGCCGCAGCCGGGTCGCCTTCGTAGCCTGCCTGTATGTCAGTCTTCAGGACCTCAAGGATATCAGGCAGAGAGTCAATGAGCTGTTCTGCCTTGAATGCCGCACCGTCTGCGCAGTCGCATACAAAGCTCAAAGCCTGAGTCAGAGCATCGTAGGCACGCATCAGTTCCCATGTCCTCTTCTCAGTCTCAACGAATCTGCCTCTGGCCTTACCCATATGATAAGGAAACATTGCAATAAGCAGATGTTCAACAGCCTCTGCAACTATCTCCTCTACCCCGAGGAATCTTCCTTCATCAGGCTTGGTGTCTATCTCAGTCATGGCAGCAGCTATCTCCTCGAGATGTGCTGCTCCCGTCCATCTGTTGTGTACTGTCATATCTCCGTCCTTCGGCAGGTCCGTCCTGCCGCCCGTTCCGCTTTACGCTTTTCCTGTATTCTTATGCGTTCTGCTCAGCCATCGCAGCTCTCAGAGCCTTGCTCAGCTGGTCAGGACATGATGTGTCCTTGAACCCGCATCTGGTACCCTCGAGTCTCTCGATGACATCCTCAGCATCCATGCCTTTGATCAGTTTGGAAATGCCGTTCAGATTGCCGTTGCATCCGCCTGTGAAAACGACGTCTTTGATTTTGTTTCCGTCAAGCTCGATCTCGATCATCTGAGAGCATGTGCCTTCCGGATAAAACGTAAACATTTTCTGCATTGATATAAACCTTCTTTTCTGTTGCTGATTATTGTGCCGGTATTCCGGCGTTTTCCTAGAGACCTATCTTGTCTGCGATCCCTGTCATGGACTCAAGCGAGATATCTATGAATTCGTCCCATGTGAGTCCCGTCTTCTCTATCTCCATCATGTACTGCCTGTTGGCTCCTGCAGCGAATCTCGACTCCTTGAACCTCTTGTTGACAGACTTGTGCTTGACGCTTGCGACCTTCTTGTCAGGATAGATCTGTGCGATGGCCTTGATGAATCCGGACATCGGATCAGCAGCTATAAGAGCGTACTCGAGCGTGGTCTCAGGATTTTTGCCGCATACAGGATTGTGAGACATGATGGCATTCTCCATTACAGGGTCTCCGTATCCTTCCTCCTGAAGGATCTTCGCGGATGTAGGACCGTGTGTGGCAAAATCGTCTCTCCACGGTGCAGTCTCTTCATCAAGGTCGTGAAGGAGTCCGCAGATGCCCCAGTATTCAACATCATCCGGTGCCAGGCGCTTTGCAAGTCCGCGCATGATTGCCTCTACAGCATAGCTGTGAGTGATGTAGTGTTCACCCTTTACATATTTGCGAAGCAGTGCTTCAGCTTCGTCTCTTGTAAGTTTTGCTTCCATTATTATAACTCCGTTTTTTGATAGTGCAGTATCCCTTTTCAGGGTCAATCAAAGCATATTCTACTACAAAAGAACAGGATTGCAAGCAGACAGATACCATTTTCCGCAGCCTTAAGAGGATAGATGCTTTCCCGACTATATCTGCCCGGAATATGGTAAACTGTAAGCAGGATAAGGAGAAATGATTCAGGAGAGGTTAACTTATGGGTCCGGTCAATATTTATACAGTCACAAGAGTCCGGGATGAGGAACTCTTCAATATAGTGGAAAAGCACGAAGCAGGAGTTCACGACACTCACCGGATACGCATCCATGAGATAGATTCCCTGCGCTTTCTTGTCGATGGTCTCACAGCATGCGGCATGACGGTATCAGAGGCCGACGGCTTCTATTTCGGATACACTATCCCTCAGATCGGCAAGGAGTTCGACCTTCTCAAGGTGACGGACAAGCACTGCCTCAATATAGAACTGAAATCACAGGATGTGTCTGAAGAGGCAATTCTGGCTCAGCTGCGCAAGAACAGACACTATCTCACCCATCTCGGCAAGAGGGTCATACTTTTCACCGTTGTTACTGATACCATGACCTGCTACAGGCTCACCCTGAGTGACAATCTTGTCCGTTCAGACCTCCGTGAGATCGCCGATATGCTGAAAAAATGCGATGCGCCTTATGACGAGAACATCAGCAGGTCCTTCAGGGCTTCCGAATATCTGATATCTCCGATGAAAAACCCGGACAAATTCATACGCGGCAAATACTTTCTGACCCCTGCGCAGGAATATGTCAAGACAGAGCTCATAAAAAGCATTGACAGTGCAGAGCGATCCGCCGGATCAAGAGGAGGCCGCTGCGGTTCATTCTTCCACATAACAGGAAGGCCGGGCACAGGCAAGACTCTGCTTCTGTATGATCTGGCAAGAACTCTGTCGGTGAGCGGCAGTACGGTCATCATCCGCTGCGGGGAACTTACCGAAGGTGAGCGGATCATAAGCCGCGAGGTCAGCAATCTGGACATAATCTCAGCCGACGACCTCGGTATCACGGGTGAACTCTCATCCTATGATTTTGTCCTTGCTGATGAAGCCCAGCGTCTCAGCACTGAGGGTTTTGAGACGATCTGCCGGTCAGCAGACGCATGTGATCAGGTATGCATTTTCTCATCCGACCCTGAGACAGTCCTGACAACAGCTGAAAGGGACCGCAACATCGCGGGGCGCATCCATGCCCTGCCACCTGCCGGAGAGTTCGAGCTGTCTGAGCGTCTCCGCATGAACAGAGAGCTGTACAACTTCATAATGACACTGAAGAATCTCAGACA
The DNA here is from genome assembly GCA_902765035.1 of uncultured Eubacteriales bacterium. Classification (GTDB taxonomy): domain Bacteria; phylum Bacillota; class Clostridia; order Peptostreptococcales; family Anaerovoracaceae; genus Crickella. The sequence goes on along the minus strand of CACWYF010000049.1, from coordinate 3,484 downwards.
TAAGACTGACAAGACATATTCCTATGAAGATGTGTCCGTCAACTACGCCAATGATATCCCGGAAGCGGTCAGGCTGATCACATACTTCCGCAGCAGGGGGTATGTGTTCATCAACGCCTGCACACCTAAGCATTCAGTCAATGAAGATGGCAGTGATCCTTTCGCAGATATCGCTGAAGAATTCGATGTGCATCACATAATAGGAAGAGAATACGACAAGGTCGTTATGCTCATAGACAGCTCCTTCTATTATGACGAGAACGGATATCTCAAAGGCGTACCGGAACCGGATCCTGATTACATATACCCCAACCTCTTCTACCAGGGCGTCACCCGCGTCCGCGAAAAACTGGCGCTCGTTGTGCTTGATGCACCGGTTCTCCTGAGAAACATACTGGGTATAATCAACCATTGATAATACTATTTCTATAAGTAAAAAAATGAGTGCCTTCATCCGGGCACTCATTTTTGCCTGATCTATATCTCTTCTCTATAACTCAACCGCGAGGTCTACGACCCTCTGAAAATCATTGTAGACATGCTTGCTTGCCTCAGTTACCTCCTCGTTGGAAAGCGGCTGGTCAAGCACGCCCGCAGCCATGTTGGACAGGAAGGAGATTCCTATTATCTCGAGACCTGCATGGTTGGCTACGATGACTTCCGGCACGGTGGACATTCCGACAGCATCTCCGCCGATCGTCCTTACGAATCTTATCTCAGCCGGTGTCTCGAAGGACGGACCTGACATCATTGTATATACGCCCTCGACGACATTTACTCCCGCTTTGCGCGCCTTATCGAAGAGCTTCTCGCGGAGCTCCTTGTTATATGTGTACGTCATATCCGGGAATCTCGGACCGTATTCATCAAGATTAGGCCCCATAAGAGGATTCATGCCCGACAGATTGATGTGGTCTCTTATGATCATCAGCTGACCAGGATGCCAGTTCTCGTTGACACATCCTGCAGCATTGGTAACTATGAACCTTTTGATGCCAAGTTCAACCAGTACTCTCGTCGGGAATACCGCTTCACGTATATCCATCGATTCATAATAATGATAACGGCCTGCCATAATGACCACATTCTTGCCGTGCCGCCTGCCGAATACCATCTCACCCTTGTGGCTGTCGACCTTGCCTGTGTGGAAGTTCGGTATCTCTGAATAAGGTATTATGAGTGCATCGTCAATGCTCTCGGAATACTCATTGAGGCCTGTTCCCAGTACCATGCCGACCTCGGGATCCTTGACCCCTCTGGCCCTGAGATAGCTTGCTGTATCAAGTATCTTAGTCCTCAGTTCATCTGCTGTCATATCTGCACACCTCCATAATCAGACAGTGATCGTGTTTTTTCTGTTATATGTATTATAGCAGAAACGCGTACGATGTGACTTCTTCATAACTCTGAAAGAGCTCTCTGAGCTGTCCAAATATGTCCGCAGGTCAGTATTTGCAAGGCGTTCATGTACTCCAATGTTTTTCTTATGTATTCTTTTAGAACAAGGATTGTATTGATTTTTGATCATCATTGTATTAAAATCTAAACAACCTAAAGGAAAGAAACAAGCCGACAGGTACACAGGATTTCAACAGATGCTACAACGTATGATAACACTACGCAAAGGGGCATCCGGGTGCTGAAGCCGTATAATCGCATTACGAGGGAGGCGCTGAGAAATACTGAACTAACCCCGCACTGGATATATGAACATAAGACCAGCCGTGGAATAAGAAAAGCTGATGAAGAAGTACCAGGATGGAAGAAGTACAGAAGCACAGCCGGCAGAGAGCTACACACAGGGATGTTGATGGGGCCTCAGACAAAGCGCAGGTGCAATGGAAAAAGTACACAGGGAAAAAGTAACCGGCTCAGAAAGTACACAGGTGACGGTCAGATCATAGAATAAGTACAGCGGGAGGTCAGGAAGAGAACCGGAAAAGAAATCAAAGTACAGGAGAAGGTCGGAGACGAGATTGCGCCAGGCGCAGAAACGGAGGACGGACCAATGGGAGCTTCATTTAGAGAGGTTGATCCGGCGTAACCACTGCAAGGCAAGCCTGCTTACAGGCTAAATAAAAAACAGACAGTAAAGGTTGCCGGGTATATCAACAGAGAAGAAACAAGCCAACGCTTAAATCTTGATACGTAAGATTACCCACAACTTAATAATAAGAAGATATAGAAATAACAGCCCCGCACAGGATGCGGGGTTTTCTATTTGCCCTGCCGTCTTCGCGGCATAAGAACACCCCGCCCTTTTACGGACGGGGTGATGTGAACAGTCAGCTGCTGTCACTTAAGATTATTACTTAAGAAGCAGCTCTGCAATCTGTACTGCATTGGTAGCAGCACCCTTTCTTACCTGGTCGCCGCAGCACCAGAGGTTGATGCCGTTCTCGCATACGAGGTCGCGTCTGATACGGCCGACATATACGATATCCTGGTTGGATGTCACGATCGGCATCGGGTATAACTTATTTTCTCTGTCATCATAGAGTTTTGCTCCCGGAGCCTCAGCGACAGCCTTGCATACGTCATCAAGATCAAGCTTATCTTCAGTGATTACATTTACAGAGATAGCATGCGATCTTTCTACAGGAACTCTTACGCATGTGCAGGATACCTTCATTTCAGGCAGATGCATGATCTTACGTCCTTCGTTCTGAAGCTTCATCTCCTCTGATGTGTACAGATTCTCGCCGAATCCGCCGATCTGAGGGATCACGTTGTACGCGATCTGATGCTGGAATACCTTAGGCTCGATCTCTGCACCGTATGAATTGCCCTTTCCGCCTGCAGCTCTTGCAGCGAGGATCTTCTCGGATTCGTCATACATCTCGACCGGGCCTGCTGCTCCTGCGCCGCTTGTAGCCTGATAAGTTGAAGCGTACATTGCCTTGATCGGTGACAGCTTGTTTATGGCATTTACAGCTACAACAGTAATGATCGTCGAGCAGTTAGGATTGCTGATGATCCCCTTGTTCCACTCTACATCCTCAGGGTTGATTTCAGGAACTACCAGAGGAACCTCAGAATCCATTCTGAATGCGGACGAGTTGTCTACGAACACTGCGCCTGCTGCCTTGATGTGAGGAGCCATTGCCATTGCGATATCATTCTCGGAAGCTCCCAGTACGATATCAAGTCCGTCAAAAGCAGTCTCGCATGTTCTCTGAACCGTTACATCACCGAACGGAGTCGAGAGCACTTTGCCCTCTGATCTTGCACTGGCAAGACATCTCAGCTCACCGACAGGGAAGTTCCTCTCTCCCAGGACCTTGATCATTTCCTGTCCTACAGCACCCGTAGCACCCATTACGCCTATGTTTACTTTTTTCATCTCTATACCTCTTTTTTAATTATTATCTGTTATTTGGTAATACTTCCATATATTAGCAGTTCTTTCGGAAACGTTCTATCGGAGGAGCCCCGCCTCCGGAGATCAAGGTTTCCGACCTTACGGCAACGCCGTATCATCCGG
>CACWYF010000048.1 GCA_902765035.1 uncultured Eubacteriales bacterium | reverse complement strand
CCTATGCCGCCGAGCATCTTGGCCTCGTCTCTGACTCCGATCTGTCTCAGCTCGATCCTGTTGTGGAAGTGTCCCGCAAGGTCCTTGGCGAGTTCCCTGAAGTCCACTCTGCCGTCTGCGGAGAAATAGAAAACTATCTTGGAGCCGTCGATCATGAATTCAACGTCGATCAGTTTCATGTCCAGTCCGTGCTTCGCGATCTTCTCAGCGCAGACCTTCATGGCTCCGTCTCTCTTTGCGAGGTTTTCCTTATACTTCTTAAGGTCTTCGTCTGTAGCCTTGCGCTCTACCGGCTTGAGCGCCGCGACGAGCTTGTCTTCTTCTATCATTCTGTTGGCGATCAGTATGTGGCCGAGCTCAAGACCTCTTGCGGTCTCGACTATGACCATGTCGCCCAGTTCGTACTTCTCTCCTGCAGGGTCGAAGTAATATGTCTTGCCTGCTTTGAGGAAGCCGACGCCGACTATCTCTACCATATATGTTGATCCTTTCTATATATCCAGGTAAAGCCGCTTGAGTGCCTTGGTGTGCTGCATCTCGCGGCGAATATCCATTCTTGCCTTGTTTATCTCTTCTATCGCATGGGCACATGCTGCGGGGCTGCCCTGCCGCTCTCCGCGGGCTGCCGCTGTCATGCGCTTCCTGAATTCATCCTCTATGACATTCAGAAGATACAGGGCGTCTTCCCTGCTCTTTATGTTTTTCTCAAGCGCGCTTCTGATCTCATGGAATGCGTGCTTTCTGTCTGCATACATCACCGCAATGCTCTCTGATGCGGCCTGGAGCTTAGCGTCTGCATCCTCTTCATCAGAGCCTTCTGATTCTGCATCCGATGCAGTGTAGCCTTCGTAGTCTGCGGTTCTGACAAAGCTCAGTCTTGACTGCACTGTGTCCAGCAGGTTGTCCCTGTTTGAGACTCCGAGCAGGATGAGTGTGTCCGGTGCAGGCTCCTCGAGTGTCTTGAGGAGCTTGTTCTGGATGATCTCGCTCAGTGTATCCGCTTCGTCGACTATACCGATGAGATACCTTCCGTAGGAACCCATGCTGAGCCTTTCAATGAAGGCTGCAGCGTCATCGACCCTGTAAGTCTCTCTGCCTGTCTTCGATGCGCCGGTGCTCCTGCTCATGCGGACGATGTCCAGGCTGGTCCCTGCCGCTGCCTGAAGGCATGACGGGCATCTGCCGCAAGGGCGCGCACCCGCCTCCGGCGAGGTGCAGAGAAGGCCCGCAGCCAGGTCATTTATGAAGGCTCTGCGGGCTTCTCCCGCTCTGCCTTCGCAGGCGAAGGCATGAGCCGCCCTTGCCCCTTCAGTAATATTCATGACCAGTTCATTAATGCTTTGCATCAGGAATCAGATACCCTTCTCAGCGCACAGCTCTTCGAGACATGCGTATATATTGCTGCAGATCTCCTCGACAGTATCAGCGGCGTTGATGCGCTTCACCCTGTCAGGCTCTGCTTCTGCTATCTTCTTATATCCTTCGTAGACCCTGTAGTGGAAGTCCAGCTTCTCCAGTTCGAGCCTGTCGAGTTCACCGGCCTTCGCTGCTCTCGCCCTGCCTGCTGCCGGGTCTATGTCGAGCCAGAAGGTGATGTCCGGCCTGAGTCCGCCGGTCGCATGCCTGTTGACTTCCGCAACCATGTCTCCGAGTCCGCGGCCGTATGCCTGATAAGCCACTGACGAGTCCACGAACCTGTCGCAGATGACGACCTCTCCTCTCTCAAGAGCAGGGATGATCAGTTCTCTTACATGCTGCGCCCTCGATGCTGCATAGATCATCATCTCGGTAACAGCGGTCATCTCGGTATTGTGATTGTCAAGCAGGATGTCTCTCAGCTTTTCACTGATCTGAGTACCGCCCGGTTCTCTTGTATGCACGACAACGAGGCACTTCTCAGTGAAGAACCTCTCGATGTTTCTTATCTGTGTGGATTTGCCCGCACCGTCTCCGCCTTCAAGCGTAATGAACAGCCCTTTCATTTCCTCCTCCTCTTTCTCAGTGATGGATTCTCAAGGGCGTCCTGGCGGTTTTTGCGGCTGACGTACTGAGCTACCTGAAGCCACAGGTAGACCGCCAGTGCAAGGACCGGTGCTGCCACAAGTATTATCAGTAAAATCTTAAAGAAAATCATACGCAGTTATTGTATCACATTATGCGTCCGTCAATCCACGAATCGCTTCTGGAAGTTGCCTGCCACTCTCGCGTGGTCAGTGATTATCACGAAGGCATTAGGATCGATGCGCGCTATGATCTCACGCAGATGCGGTTCCTCATACTTGGATATGACTGTCACCAGCACGTGTGAGTTTTCACCTGTGTATACGCCCTCGCCTTCCCAGGCAGTGACGCCGCGCCCCAGCTCTTCCATGACCGCAGCAGCGATGCCTTCCTTCTTGGTGAAGATCATGCACTCGATCTTGATATTCTGGATGTGCACCCTGTCGATAACCAGGCCTGTAACAACAGCGACTATGATCGAATACAGAACTGTCTGGATGTCATACAGGAACAGACATATCGTATAGATGCATACGCTGATGATGATCCCGATGGCTCCCACCTTGAAGTCAGGGTGGGTCTTGGCAAGACATACTCCGATGAGGTCCTGTCCGCCCTGCGAGCTTCCTGCTCTCAGAACGAGTCCCGCTCCGAATCCCGAGCCCAGTCCTCCGACCACCGATGCCAGAATGCGGTCATCCACGATCGGTGTGGAAGGCACCGGTATTATCGACAGGAAGGCAGACGCCATAGCGATCGATATGAGCGTGGTGATGCAGAACTTCCTACCCATCACTCTGTATGCCATGATGAAGAACGGCACGTTTATGAGAAAATATATGATTCCCATGTAGTCAAGGCCGCCTATCTGCGGAATGTGCAGAAAGTCCAGAAGGAATGTCCTTATGAGCTGAGCTATCCCAGTAAAGCCTCCGCTGTACAGGTGTATCGGGTTGATCATGAGATTGACGCCCGCTGCATACGACAGGTTGCCGAGAATAGTTATGCCGGCCTTGTACAGAGTTTTTCTGTTAAGTTCCATTTCTCTATATTCTCCTGCTCTCCGCCTATTCTCCGAGGTCGGACCTTATGACCTTGCCCATGTTCCAGATGGCAGCAGCCTTTCCTGCTGCAGCCTCTCTGTCCTCAGCCCTTCTGTACTCAAACGATGCAGTCTGCGATCCGCAGTCCATGCATGTCACATACCAGCACCATCCGTTTTCCTCTTCGAGCAGCCCCGCGCCTCCGCAGTACGGGCAGTCTTCAAGAATTATTTTCTCAGCTATATCCAAAACGTTATCCTCCTGATCAGTGTATTTTACAGCGTAATGTTATTCATTGCGGCATAGATGCCGTTTTTCTCCATGAGCTCGTCGTGTGTCCCCTCTTCCTCGATGCCGTTCTCGGTCAGGACTATGATGCGGTCGGCGTTCCTTATGGTCGACAGCCTGTGCGCGATGGTTATCGTGGTCCTTCCCTTAGACAGCTCTGCTAGGGACTTCTGTACAAAATATTCACTCTCGTTGTCGAGGGCTGATGTCGCCTCGTCGAGTATCAGGACAGGCGGGTTCTTGAGGAAAACTCTCGCAATGCTTATCCTCTGCTTCTGTCCTCCCGAGAGCCTTGCGCCTCTCTCGCCGACGAAGGTGTCGTATCCGTCAGGCAGCTCGCGTATGAAGGCATCGGCACCAGCCATCCTGGCGGCCTCTATCACTTCCTCGCGGCTTGCTCCCGGTCTTCCGTATGCGATGTTGTTCGCCACGGTATCCGAGAACAGGTAGACTTCCTGCTGCACCATGCCGATCTTCGTCCTCAGCGATCTGACCTGCACGTCGCGGATATCTATTCCGTCGATGCGGATCGTACCGCCGGTTACATCGTAGAACCTCGGTATGAGGTTGCAGAAGGTCGTTTTGCCCGCACCGCTCGGACCGACAAGCGCCACGTTCTCGCCCTTTGCTATCTTCAGATTCAGCCCGGAGAGAACACAGCTTTCAGCCGCTGCCTCCGGATCCTCTTCATTCTGCGCCCTGTCATATGTGAAGGATACATTGTCGAACTCTATTTCGCCCTCCACATCAGGCATCGGACCCGCGCCCGGAGCATCGTCGACATCTATGTGCGCATCCATGACCTCAATGAATCTCTCAATGCCCGTGATTCCCTTCTGGAACTGTTCAGTGAACTCGACTATCCTCCTGATCGCCTCCAGAAGAACGCTCACATACATGAGATAAGCGATGAAGTCGCCCGCTTCGATGTGTCCGCCAATAAGCGCCAGCGATCCGAGCAGAACGATGGTTATGTACATAAGTCCGTCGAACAGTCTCGTGACGCTGCGGAAGCCTGCCATGTTGCGGTAGCTTACCTTCTTGGTCGTGAGGAATCTCTCGTTACCCTCTTCGAATCTCTGCTGCTCGACATCCTCGTTGGCAAAAGACTTGGAAACTCTTATGCCGAGGAGGCTGTCCTCGACGTGCGAGTTGATCTCGCCGAGTTCGCTTCTCTGCCACTTGAAGGCCTTTCTCAGTTTTACCCTGAACTTCAGGGCGAAGAAGAGCATCAGAGGTATCATTGCGAATACCACGACCGTGAGCACCACATTGACTCTTATCAGGATGACGAAGGCCACGACTATCTTGACTGCCGCTATGAAGTACTCCTCAGGGCAGTGGTGTGCAAACTCAGCTATGTCGAAAAGATCAGTCGTTATGCGGGATATGAGCTGCCCGGTCTTGTTCTCAGTGTAATAGGCATATGAGAGCCTCTGGAACTTCTCGAAGAGATCCCGCCTCATGTCGCTCTCGATCATGGCGCCCATCACATGCCCGGTGTTCTGCATATAGTAATTGGCCAGCACATCGATGACCCTGAACACGATATACAGAGCAGTGATCTTAAGTACGATCTCCACTGTCAGTGCCGCCGGTTCGTTCACGACCGTGTTGGTTATGAACCTCACCATCAGAGGCAGCACCAGATCACACGCACTCGTAAAGGCTGCACACACCAGGTCGAAGACCAGTATGTGCAGGTATGGTTTGAAATACGGATAGAACCTCTTCAGCAGATATTTTGTTGAAATAGGGGTTTCATTCATTTATGTATTCTCTTGTCCCTTTTCCTTTTCTATATCTCTTTGATGAAGCATCTGCGTCTCTTATGAGGCTCCACGTCGAACATCTTCCACTGGTGATGCACCTTGGTATTGGTCTCAAGCTGCGGTCCGGTCTCTGCCTGATGGATGCCGTGCTTGACGCATCCTGTATACAGGTGCTCCATGATGATGCCGTTGACTCCGGTCTTCTGGAGCTCAGGCCTTACGGCTATAAGGAAGAGGTCAAGTGTGTCGTTGAACCTGAGTGACTTCAGCACTCCCGCCCAGCCGATCGGAAAGAGATGTCCGCGGCACTTCTTCATGGCTTCAGCCATCGAAGGCGCTCCGACACCGAATCCCATCAGATCGTCATTGTCATCTGCAATGAGGCAGCAGAAGTCAGGATCGATCAGCGGCAGGAACTTGTCTGTGTACTTGTCTATCTGTCTCTCTGTCAGCTCGACCACCCCGTACAGCGGCGCATACGCAACATTGATGAGCTCAAACGCTTTGCGCACATACGGCTTGACGTCGCTTCTTCTCTTTACTGCTACCTTGTGGTACCCCGTACGCCTCAGCATGGCGTCGGATATCCTCTTGAGTCTGGCGTATATCCTGTCATCCTCGCTGCCGTCACCTATCGGGAGCATGTGCTCGATCCAGTCGACGTCCTTGACATAGCCGAGTGCCTCAAGATGATCGATATAGTACGGATGATTGTAATAGGTGATGAACATGCTGCGCTTTTCGAAGCCCTCGACCAGCATGCCCTCCCTGTCAAGGTCGCAGAATCCGAGTGGTCCGTGGACCTCCTTCATGCCCTTCTCGCGCGCCCAGTTCTCGACGGTCTCAAAGAGCGCTGCAGACACTTCGCGGTCATCTATGAAATCGACCTGCGAGAATCTCATGCGCTTTGTTCCCCATCTCTCATTCGCCCTGTGGCTGAGGATGGCTCCTATTCTTCCCACGACTTCGCCGTCGCGGTATGCGAGAAACGCTCTCGCTTCACAATATTCGAATGCGGGATTCTTCTCCTTGTCCCAGTCGGCCATATCGTCGCCGTAGAATGCCGGAACAAAATTTTCCACATCACGATAAAGGCGGTTCGGATACTCCACGAAGGTCTTCCTGTCCGCCCTGGATAATACTTCCTTGATCAATACACTGCTCAATAGTCTAAAACCTTTCCCGTAAAGTCAGAATGCCCCTCTGCATAATAACTCACAGTGCAGTATACCACATCTGCAGTCATTTCTTCCACGAAAAGCAGTATAAAAGCGTATTCCGCTGATTACCTCAAAAGAAAAGCCCGCAGATGCGTAATCTGCGGGCCTCGTATGCGCGTGCTGTTTTTACAGTGCTGCTGTGATGATTGCCATCTTGTAGACTTCTTCTGCGTCGCATCCGCGGGAGAGGTCATTGATAGGTGCATTGAGTCCGAGGAGGATAGGGCCGTAAGCTGCATATCCGCCGAGTCTCTGTGCGATCTTGTATCCGATGTTTCCTGCCTCGATGAGCGGGAATACGAATGTGTTGGCATATCCTGCTACCTTGGAGCCAGGGAACTTGAGCTGGCCTACTGTAGGGGATACAGCTGCGTCGAACTGCATCTCGCCGTCGATAGCCATGTCAGGGTTGAGCTCCTTAGCGATCCTGGTTGCCTCTGCGGAGAGTGCAACTGTGCCGCCCTTGCCGGATCCCTTGGTGGAGAAGCTCAGCATTGCAACCTTAGGGTCGATGCCGAATACTCTTGCGCACTTCTCGATCTCAACTGCTACTTCAGCAAGCTTCTGAGCTCCTGTGAAAGTAACGTTGCCTTCCTTGTCTACACTGTCAGTGTAGTCGAGGTTGACTGCGCAGTCGCCCATAGCGATTGTTCTGAGGTTCTCGTCTCCGCCCTCTCTTGTGAGGATGAAGCAGGAGCTTACGAGGTGAGCACCCGGCTTGGTCTTGACGAGCTGGAGTGCCGGACGGATGGTGTCAGCTGTGGAATATGTTGCTCCGCCGAGGAGGCAGTCAGCCTTGCCCATCTTGACGAGCATGGTTCCGAAGTAGTTGCCCTTGAGAAGGTTAGCTCTGCACTCATCTGCAGTCATTTTGCCCTTGCGGAGCTCTACCATCTTCTCTACCATTTCTTCCATGCCTTCATATGTCTCAGGATCGAGGATCTCTGCTCCGTCGATATTGAAGCCGCCCTTAGCTGCAGCAGCCTTTACCTCATCAACATTGCCAACGAGAACGACCTTCATCAGGCCCTCTGCGAGCAGCTTTGCAGTTGCTTCCTGGATGCGGGCATCAGTACCCTCTGTGAAAACGATAGTCTTAGGCTGTGCCTTGACTTTTTCAATAAGTTTATCGAACATTTTCTGTCTCCTGTTTGATTCTTTTACGTTATAAAATATGTGTTTTCATCGCATGGACTTCAGCGAGCCCATACATGAAAATTATATCTTACGTCTGTGCCGAATTCAATAGAATAAAGTGCTGTATATACGCGAAAGGCGTGCTGCATGCGTATCCTGAATGGTGATCTGTCATAAGGAATCCCCCCACGTGGTGGGTCCCGCCTTGTGACCGGTTCGCAGAAGAGCGGGCCACCCGCAAGGATGCAAAAATGTGGCGAAAAGCTCTTCGAGAATTATCACCTGAAGGATAGGCTGCAACACGCCTATTTATATCAGCGCTTTATTCCCACTCTCCTAATCCCTTGCACAGGTTTACTATGAAGTCCTGTACATTGGTTATGATGCCCTTGGCACTGAGGCTGCCTCTGTCGGCAAGCTTGTTGACTGTGAACTCGGAGATGTCCACGCAGTAGAAGTATACCTGCCTGACTGTGCCGTCATCGAGCACCCTGTATGAAGGTGTCATGTTGCCTACTGCGATTGAGTGGAGCATGGTAGCCATGCAGATAACGGTAGTTGCTCCCCTTACCTCGTTTCTCATCGCATCCTGAGCCTCATATACATTTCCGTATACCGGAGGAAGCGGACCGTCGTCTCTT
>CACWYF010000047.1 GCA_902765035.1 uncultured Eubacteriales bacterium | reverse complement strand
CGCGAACGCCGAAGCCATGATCAGGTTTGGCATGTATATAACTACCTTGAAAAACTGTTTGCCTTTGATCCTGAGTCTCACATCAGTGAACCAGGCTGCAAGCAGCAGTGATACAACGATCTGCGGAATGAATCCGGCGAGCCACAGAATCACTGTGTTGCCTGCGTATTTAAGAAAGTCACTTTCAAGCAGTGCTTTATAATTGTCTAAGCCAACCGGGTTAGGTCCGATAACAGTCAGACCGGAACGGTAGTATTCAAAGAAACTGTAATATATTGTCTGTGCGAGCGGAACAAACTGGAATATCAGGAATGCGATGAAGAAAGGCGCAATGAAGATATAGCCCCACTTAGCGTAGCTGACTTCCCTTTCCGCTGATACTTTTTTCTTACTCATTCGTCCCTCCTGTCAGGGAATGCATTCTTAAGAAAAATGCGAAGAAAACATTTATCGTCTTTCTAATAAATGAGGGGGGTGACCTGTAAGGCCACCCCCCTATCTGTCAGGCAGAAGTTAATCCGGCCTTAATCATGTCGTTATCCGGCAGATATTATTCCGGCCAGTTAACTGTCTCGATTTCAGGATAGATTTCCTTGATGGATGTCTCGAAGTTAGCCTTAGCTGTGTCAAGATCAGCATTTCCATCGAAGTAATCCTTCATAGCAGCCTGCATCTTCTCGATTACACCCTGGTCATAAGGTGAAGCGATCTTCAGGCTGAGTCCTTCTGCAGCGTCGGAGAGCAGAGCATAGTGGTTCTGTCCGCCGAGGAAGTCATTACCTTCATAGTTTGCAGCGAGGTCAGCGATAACGCTCTTGCTGTTAACGAAGTCGCCCTTTTCTGTAGCGATCTTGTTCAGGATGTCCTTATCAGTTGTCATCTTGATCATGATGTCAGCGATGAGGTCAGCATTGTCTGTACCTGTAGCAGCGGTAATCCATGTACCGCCCCAGCACCAGTTAACAGGACCAAGGCATACTGCGTAGTCGCCCCATGCACTCTTTGCAGGATCCTTTGTTCCATCCGGGTCAGCATTGCCTGTCAGTGTGAAGTCGATTTCCCATGTGCATGCAGGGATGCAGAATACCTTAGCATCTTTACCCTGGTCAGCAGCCCAGTCATCACTCCAGAGGGAAGTCTTGTTGTTGAATCCCTTGTCTGTGTAGTCCTTAGTCATAGCTACCCAGTCCATGATGTTCTTGTCAACATTGAGTGTCTTTCCATCCTCTACGAATGGAGCAGCATCGTTGTTGTAGAAAGGTCTGAATGTGTCATCATATCCGGAGAGCATGAAGTATCCGGCATCTTTCATCTTCTGAGCTGTCTCAGCGAACTTGTCCCAGTCAGCGAGAGCTGCCTGTACAGTTTCAGGGTCATCAGAACCGAGAACTTCCTTAGCGATGGAACGTCTGTAAGCGATCAGTCCCGGGCAAGCCTGCCAGGAAACGCCCTTTACGTTGCCGTCAGCGTCAGAAACGACTTCCTTTGTGTACTCATACTGATCAGCTGTTGCATCGAGTACTCCAGGGAGATCAGCAACGTTCATTGTTGAATCAGAGTTGGTGTACTTTCTAGCGTAGTCAGCCTCTACGAGGAACATGTCTACCTTGCTGTCAGCATCAGCACTCTCCTGATTGAGGAGTGCCTCGTCGAGTTTTGTCTGATAATTGTTGCCTTCATTTGGCTCGATGATCCAGTTAACTACTGTACCGTCGTTCAGAGTTGTTGTAGAACCATCTTCTGCAACTTCCTTGACCTCTGGATAGTAATCGTTGAAACGAGTCTGGAATTCATCGTTCCAGCACCAGATGTTCAGGACTTTGCCCTGCTCACCGGAGTCAGCGGAACCGCTGTCGCTGCTTCCGCCGCCGCATGCAGCAAGTCCGAATGCCATTGTTGCGATAAGAGCAAAGCTCATGATCGCTTTCCATGTCTTCTTCATAAGATTCCTCCTTAAGAATAAAGCAAAATGTGGGTCACATTTTCTCATCCCACTCTCTAACGCTTGATCCGGAAACAAGTTGGCCAGACACCATGATCTGTTCTGCCGCGCACGTCGATCTGTGTTCGATAGTCTCGATGAGCTTTCTTACAGATTCTTTTCCGATCCTGTCAGCATCCTGATGCCAGGTAGTAAGCGGTGGCTGAAGAAGTCCCGAGAGGTTGATCCCGTCGTATCCGCATACGCTGATATCTTCAGGTATCCTCAGTCCTCTTCTGGTCAGCTCTGCCTGTCCACCAAGGAAGGAGATATCGTCAGGGAACATGATCGCTGTAGGAGGATCAGGCAGATCCATCAGTCTGGCAGTTGCCTCTCTGACTACTTCTGCATCATGATACCTTCCCTGTACCATGTACTCAGGCGGTATGCTGACACCGTGCTCCTTCAGTGCCTTGTTGAAACCCACAAGTCTCTTGTTGGTGACTGAAGTCTGTTCTCCGAAGATATATCCTATCTTTCTGTGTCCCATGTTCAGAAGATACGATGTAAGTTCGTATGCCCCTTCGACATTGTCGGACAGTACAGAGCTCACATTGTCGAATGCGTAATCGATGGTTACGACCGGCACATCGCTGTTGATGAGTTCATGTACAGCCTTGCTGTCAAAATTGACACTGGCGATAACAACTCCGTCACAGTTTCTGTAAAGGCAGTGCTGGAGGAATGACATCTTGCGCTTTCCCAGCTTCTGGCTGATGAACGTGATGTCATATCCGCTGATCTCAGCTTCTTCCTTGACGCTGTTGAGGATGTAGGAAAAGTATTCGTGTGTCAGACCGCTCATGGTGTCATCAACGAACAGGACTCCGATGTTGTGGGATATGCTCGTCTTAAGCAGTCTGGCAGCTGCATTCGGCGTGTAATTGAGTTCACTCGCCGTCTGCCTGACCAGCCTTATGGTCTCCTCGCTTATATCGTCGTATCCATTCAAAGCTTTGGAGACTGTAGCCGGAGAGACGCCGCACTTCTTGGAGATATCTTTAATAGTTACCATTGATATCCTCCCTCCTGTGCTGTCTCTTGGTCAAGATGTTTTCGAATACGTTTTCGTAGTTTCATTGTAAAATAAACGTTTTCGTTCGTCAATACCTCTTTTGATTTTTTTTCGATATTTTATGAATCGTTTTCGTTGTCCAAATAAACCACCAATTTAAAAAGAAAATTGTATGCAGCAACAAATTATGGTTTACAATGAGCGGAATTTCCAATATAATGATGTCAAATAGCGAAAACGTATTCGTAAGAAAGGATCAAATTCATGAAATTCGGATATTTTGACGATACCAACAGGGAGTATGTGATAACGACCCCTCAGACTCCCCTGCCATGGATCAATTACCTAGGATCCCAGGATTTCTTCAGACTCATCTCCAACACATCCGGCGGATACTGCTTCTACAGGGATGCCAAGCTGATGAGACTGACACGCTACCGCTACAACAACTCACCGATCGACTGCGGCGGTCACTACTACTATATTAAGGATGGAAACAACGTCTGGAACCCGGGCTGGCAGCCTGTTCAGACTGAACTTGATTCATATGTCTGCCGTCACGGTCTCGGATATACTGTTTTCGAGTCATCTCTCAAAGGCATCAAGGCTTCACAGGAAGTATTTGTTCCGCTCGGAGAGAACTGTGAGGTGACCAGAATCACTCTTACCAACACATCTGCAAGAGACCGCATGATAGATCTTTACAGCTATGTTGAATTCTGTCTGTGGGATGCTCATGATGATTCGACGAACTTCCAGCGCAACTTCTCCATAGGTGAAGTTGAGGTCAAAGGATCAGATATTTATCACAAGACAGAGTACAGAGAGAGAAGAAATCACTACGCTGTATTCTCCGTAAACCGCGATGTGGCCGGATTCGATACCAGCAGGGATGAATTTGTCGGACTCTATAACGGTCCTCAGCATCCGCAGGCTGTTTTCGCAGGTGAAAGCCATAACAGCATCGCTCATGGCTGGGCACCTGTAGGAAGCCATCACCTCAAGGTCGCACTCGGACCCGGAGAATCCGCATCATGTATATTCGTCCTCGGATACTGCGAGAATCCTCAGGATCAGAAGTTTGAGGCTCCGGGAATCATAAACAAGAAGCCTGCAGAGGAAATGCTGGCAAAGTTCAGGACAGATGAGCAGTTTGATGCAGCATTCGCTGAGCTTAAGAACTACTGGGACGGTCTCCTTTCGAGCTACAGCATCAGGAGCTCTGATGAGAAGCTCAACAGACTGGTCAACGTATGGAATCAGTACCAGTGCATGGACACCTTCAATATGAGCAGATCGGCCAGCTATTATGAAAGCGGCCTCGGACGCGGAATGGGATTCCGTGATTCCTGTCAGGACCTTCTCGGTTTTGTCCACCTCATACCTGAGCGTGCAAGAGAGAGAATCATTGATATCGCAAACACACAGTTCCCTGACGGCAGCACTTATCATCAGTACCAGCCGCTTACAAAGCGCGGCAACATGGCTGTAGGAAGCGGATTCAACGATGATCCGCTATGGCTCATCGCAGGAACTGCAGCATATCTCAGAGAGACCGGGGACTTCTCGATCCTCGATGAAATGTGCACATATGATAATGACGAGAACAACAAGGCTACCCTTCTCGACCATCTGAGAAAGAGCTTTGAATACACATCAACCCATCTCGGTCCGCACGAGCTGCCTCTCATAGGCCGTGCAGACTGGAACGACTGTCTCAACCTGAACTGCTTCTCCGAGCATCCGGGCGAGAGCTTCCAGACAACCGGACCGAGCGAAGGACCTGTTGCAGAGAGCGTCTTCATTGCGGGCATGTATGTAAAATACGGAAAAGAGCTCGCAGAGATACTCCAGCACACTGGCAATAAGGCAGAGGCAACAGAGATACTCTTCCAGGTACAGGCAATGGAAGGCGCCATCCTCGAGAGCGGATGGGACGGAGAGTGGTTCCTGAGAGCATATGATGCTTTTTCAAACCCGGTAGGCAGCAAGGCCTGTGAAGAAGGTCAGATCTTCATCGAGCCGCAGGGAATGTGCGTAATGGCAGGCGTCGGAGTTGAGTCAGGACAGGCTGCTCAGGCTCTTGCAAGCGTTGAGAAGCATCTTGACACAGAGTACGGAATCGTTCTCCTGCAGCCTCCTTACACAAAGTATCACGTAGAGCTCGGAGAGATCACATCCTACCCTCCTGGGTATAAGGAAAATGCCGGCATCTTCTGCCACAACAATCCATGGATCGCATGTGCTGAGACAGTGCTCGGACACGGCGACCGTGCATTCGACGTATTCCGCAGGACTTGCCCTGTATATCTCGAGGATATCAGCGAGATCCACAGGACAGAGCCTTATGTATACTGCCAGATGGTAGCAGGCAAGGACGCCCCTACCCACGGCGAAGGCAAGAACAGCTGGCTCACAGGTACAGCTGCATGGACCTTCACAACGATCAGCCAGTATATTCTCGGAATCCAGCCTACAATGGACGGTCTCAGAGTCGACCCGTGCATACCGTCAGATGTCAGGGGATTCAACTGTGACAGAAAGTTCAGAGGCTCTGTATATCACATAAGCGTGGACAATTCCGCAGGAGTACAGAAAGGTATCAGCAGGATCACAGTCAACGGCGAAGAGCTTCCGTCACTGACAATCCCTGTTCCTGAGAGAGCCGGAGAATTCGACGTAAGAGTCGTAATGGGATAATCATTCCGGATAATCTGAATCAAGAAAAAATGCTGCACCGCCTGATCACGGCTGTGCAGCATTTTGATTATATACGTTTTTCCGGATAGCTGTTATTCAGTCATCGGATCTGTCAGTAGACGCTGTCGTCCTTAAGCCATCTGCGTACATATGCGAACGCGGCATCCTCACCTTCTTCCTTGAGGACTCTCAGCATCTTCTCGATCGCCGCAAAGGTTTCCGGGTGCATCATCGTCCATCTCTTAGCTCTTATGAGATAGTCATGCGCATCTGCGTCTGTGTACTTATCACCCTTGTAGATCTTGCATGCAGCTACTCTGTCGCAGAACATCTCAGCAACATACTTTTTAGGCATCTTGTTGCCGCCGAATCCAACTGAACCGTCCTCGTTTATCACATAATCGATCCAGTATTCAAAGTGGTGCTTGTTGCGGCCCTTGTGATGCATCCAGGCCATCGAAACGCCGGTCTTTCTTCGTTCCTGATCATTAGGGCTCCTGTCGCCCTGATAATACACAGCACCGCGCCAGAACTCAACCGGAGAATACTTGCTGATGTCATGCAAAAGCCCCTGCCTTACAAGACCGAGCCTGAGGCAGTATCTGCATACCAGATTGCGGTGTTCCGTTATAGTTCTGAAGTGCTTGACCGGGTGCATTTTATCGTCCTGTTATTAGTTAGCCTCGAGAAGTTCGATCCTGAAGTTGAGTTCCTTGCCTGCCATCTCGTGGTTGCAGTCAAAAGTGATCATTCCGTTCTCAAGTGCAGTTACAAGTGCAGGGAAAGGTCTGCCGAGCTGGTCCTGAAGGAGGATCTTATCCCCTACTGAAAGGTCTTCAGCGCCCTGAACACCCGCCTGCTCCACTGTGATGATCATGTCCTCTCTAGGCATTCCGTATGCCTCCTCAGGCATCAGATGGATATCAACGATATCGCCGACTTCCATGTCGCCTACAGCGCGGTCAAAACCGGAGATCATCATTCCTGCAGCGCATACGAATTCAAGCGGCTCTCCCCTGTCATATGAAGAATCGAACTGCTCTCCGTCGTTGAAGGTTCCCTTGTAGTGGACCTTTACGTTCTTTCCTGTATTCTTTGACTCGAAAAAGTACATAGGCTCTCCGCATCCAGGGCAGCCTGCGCATCCTGCTGCATCCTCACCGCAGCCGCCGCAGCCGCCTTCAGCGTGGTCATGATCGTGGTGGTGCTCATGTCCCTCGTGATGATGGTCACAGTTGACGCCTGTATTTACGAGTTCGCCTCTGAGATATGCTTCAACAGCAGCATCTGTGTCTCCCTCAGCTCCGGCACATACCTCGATGCCTGCCTCTGCAAGTGCATCCTGGGCGCCCTGTCCCATTCCTCCGCAGATGAGAACATCAACAGTGTTGTCCCTGAGAAGCCATGCGAGAGCTTCGTGACCTACTCCGTTGGAGCTCATTACCTCAGACGAAACTACCTTTCCGTCCTCTACGTTATAGATCTTGAAGTTTTCAGTTCTTCCAAAATGCTGGAATACATTTCCGTTGTCGTATGTTACGGCAATTTTCATAATACTTATCCCTTTCGTTTATATATTGTATCCGGTCTGCAGCAGACCGTGATAATCGGTTTTATTCGCCCTCAAACAGCGGTGTCGAGAAGTATCTCTCTGCAGTATCAGGCAAAACGGTCACTACAGTCTTGCCGGGACCGAGCTTTTCGGCGAGCATGAGAGCGGCTACGACGTTCGTTCCCGAGGATATCCCGCACATTATCCCCTCTTCCTTTGCAAGTCTCTTGGCCATGTCCAGAGCGTTGTCATCAGGGACGATACAGGTGTTATCGTAAATCTCCGTGTTGAGATTGTCAGGAATGAGTCCGTCGCCTATGCCCATCTGAAGGTGTGTGCCTATGCTGCCTCCTGCAAGGATCGCAGCATCCTCAGGCTCAGCTGCCCATATCTCTATGTCCGGATTGTGCTCTCTCAGTATCTCTCCGATACCGGTGATCGTGCCTCCTGTGCCGATGCCCGAGCAGAATCCGTGTATAGGGCCGTCTACCTGAGCCAGGATCTCATGAGCGGTATATCTTCTCTGAGCCATGTTGTTGTCAGGATTGGAGAACTGCTGAGGTACGAAGACGTTAGGATCCTCCTCCTGCATTCTGAGTGCGGTCTCAAGGCACTCCTCTATGCACTTACCGATATCACCGTCATCATGGATCAGCAGGACCTCCGCACCGTAGTGGCGTACGAGCTTGCGCCTCTCCTCACTTACGGAATCCGGCATTACTATTATCGTTCTGTATCCGCGCACAGCTCCGACCAGTGCAAGACCTATGCCCTGATTGCCGCTCGTCGGTTCGACTATCACAGTATCCGGGCCGATTTTGCCTGCCAGTTCAGCCTGCCTGATCATATTCCACGCTGTACGTGTCTTGATCGAACC
>CACWYF010000046.1:13759-21315 GCA_902765035.1 uncultured Eubacteriales bacterium | reverse complement strand
TTTCCGGCATTCTGATACTTGATGTACTGATGTACCGCCGCCGTGATGGCTGCTATCATCTCAGGCGTGATGCCGTCTTCATCTGCCGCAGGCGCCGCCTCTGCCGCAGGAGCTGCCGCCGGCTTTTCCCTGCAGAGGATGCCCATTATCCAGATGCATATGGATATGAAGATGAGTATCGCGAATACCGTCCCCATACCCAGCACTGTATCGACCAGTGCTATTCTTACAATTTCCTGAAAACTCATGCGATCACCTACCTGCTGTTAATGAACGTCTGAAGAGCTCCGATGAGGTACTTCCTGGATTCTTCAGGTGCGATGACTTTATCGGCAAAACCATGTCTTGCCAGTGCGAGAGCGTTCGTCTGTGAGTCACGGAACTGCTGCTCGAGCTCAGGTGTCCACTTTCCGAAGATGACCTCGGTGGCCTGTCTCGGGTCGACGATGCTGATGTCTGCGCTGTCCCACATGAATACGTAGTCAGCGCCGAGTCCCTTGGAGTTCAGCATACTGTACGCACTTCCGACTACGGTGCCTGTGATCAGGTTGATCTTAGGAACTGTCGCATTGATGAATGCGTTGATAAGTCTTCCGGCTGCGCTCGGCATGAACTTCTCGCTCTCCGACTTGGTATCATATCCCTCTGTGTCTGTGATTGTGAGGATCGGGATATTGAACTTGTTGCAGAAATTGACGAGCCTTGCAGCCTTGTCGCATCCTGCTGCTGTGATCCTCTTCTCCCCGTCTACCGCGTTGCACGCAGCGACTCCGATGATCTGGCCGGCGATCCTGATGAATCCGGTGATCATGTCCTCGCCTCTGTCCTTGGCGGTCTCGACTACCCTGTGGTTGTCCGAGATGTCGTCGAGGATGGCTCTTGCATCACCGAGCTTGTATCTCAGGTCAGGGCAGACTCTGTTGAGCTCTTCATCGCTGATGTCCTTGATGTACGGTGCAAAATCCGTGCTGGCAGGAAGGATACGGATGAGTCTCCTTATCCTCTCAACGATCTCTTCCCACTCGTATGTACCGTCATCGTTGGCCTGGATGTACGGGTTGTTTCCGATGGCATTGGCTACGACGCCCTGCGGGTTAACGAAGATGCTTCCCTTGTCCTTTTCAAGGAAGACAAAATCTGCGAGCTCTGCGGATATGGACATTCCGCCTCCGCACTGTCCGATGACAGCCATAAGCTGCGGGATCTTCTTCGATGCCTCCGCCTGTCTCTTATACAGCTTTGCAAACTGATAGAGTCCGTCGAGTCCTTCTTCTATACGGAAGCCCGCGCAGTCGAGAAGTCCGATGATCGGAGCCCTTGCCTTCATGGCGTGCTCGTACAGATCTACTATCTTCCTGCCGTGCTGCTCGCCGAAGGTCCCTCCCATGACCTCATTATCCTGCGCAAAAATAAAAACGAGGTTGCCTTCGACCGTGCCGTAACCGGTTACCACACCATCGGATTCAACAACCTCATCCGGATGGTAGAACTCAGTATACCTGGCCGATACATGCTCCCCGATCTCCATAAAACTGCCCGGATCCAGAATGTCAATCACCTTGGAAATGGCAGTCGTTCTTTCATCACTTGGTCTGACTTGCATGTCGCCCTCCTTATATCAAGGCTATTTATTGCGTTTAAAAGTTGACATTATTTTATACCGCATATAGAGTATAATCAAATATGAATAATGGTATGAATGCTATATTATTGTTCTTATATGTATACAGCGCGTTCAGCTTACCCTGCTCGCGTCCTCGAAATGCCGCACATCCTTATGGCATTTCTGCGGACTTATCGCAAGGGGGACCGCTTGCGGTGGATCCCTTACGATGAATACTCGCAGTGCAAGCTGAACATGCTGATGACAAAGATGACACATAAAGGAAACCGGCAATGGATATATTCAGGAAGAAAGAAATAGTAACTGCTATATATAAGGAAGGTGGATTCTCGAAGGCGGCCAAGGCTCTGCACATTGCTCAGCCTTCTCTCAGTGTCATGGTCTCGAATATAGAAAAGGAGATCGGTGCCAGGCTGTTTGACCGGAGCACCTCTCCGGTGCGTCTCACGCAGATCGGTGAGAAGTATCTCGAATGCTGCGGCAACATATCCATGATCGAAGAGGACTTCATCAGCTATGTCAACGACATCAAGGGTATCAAGGTCGGTGAGATTGCTCTCGGCGGAACGACTCTGTACATGTCGAATATCGTCCCGGACATACTGAATGAGTATTCGGTCATGCATCCTTCCATCCACATAAGACTGTATGACTACGACACTCCTGCACTCATCAGCATGCTTCTGAGCGGTGAGCTTGATATCGTAATAGATAACCTTCCGTCGGAAAACGAGCAGCTCGCAGGCCATTATCTCGGAACGGAATATCTTCTTATCGCCATCCCAAAGAGCTTTGCAGTCAACGCAAAACTCGAAGAGAATGCATACTCCTTTGAGGAGATAACAGCCGGGAAGCATACCGAGAACATCCATCCAGCGCTCGACTATTTCAGGACGCTGACAAAGCAGCCGTTCATCCTCCTTCAGGATGGCTTCGACACACGCAGAAGATGCGATGCCGTGTTCAAGGACTACGGTGTCAGAATCGATCCGGTATATGAACTGAACCAGCTGTCAAGCGCTTTCGGTATGGCAGCTTCAGGCCTCGGCATTACTGTCGTCAGCGACACGCTTATCCGTCACTCCCCTAACTGGGGCAGCCACATGCTCTACTACTCAGTAAACCACAGTGAATTCATCCGTGATGTGTGCTATTACACCAGAAAGCACAGGATGCTATCCCTCGCTCTCGAGGAATTCATAGATATAAGCAGAGAGCTGCATCCTTTCACTCAGAGCCTGCCGCTCTGATAATAAATTAACCACTGAAGCAATAGTTAATGGCGTTATCCTTAATTAAATTAAGTGAGCGGGCGCTTTTTCGCCCTTTTTTATCATATTGCGCAAAATTATTGAAAGTATTAACGGCTTAAAGTATATATTTTTCAGAAAGAAGCACCGCTTCATTTCGATCATTAACGACAATATTTCATTTTTCAGCAGAGGTGATATCAATGAACATAAGCGCAGACAAGAAGAGTTTCTTCATGATCAATCCCGCTATCGTTGAGGACAGCCAGGAGACATACACGATCCAGGAGAACTACAAAGAGACTTACGGTCTCGATGCTCTCGGACTCGCTCCTTCGACAGTGCACCGCAATCTCAGCCCTACCGTTCTCATAGAGAAAGCTATCAGAAACGGTGAGGGAATCCTGACAGATACCGGCGCCCTGGCAGTTACGACCGGCAAATTCACAGGCCGTTCCCCTCACGACAAATACATCGTCGACACCGACGGAGTCCACGACCTCATCAACTGGGGCGATGTCAACCACCCTATCGACAGGAAGGTTTTCGACGCACTCAAAGAGGAGATGATCGATTTCCTCGAGGGTCAGGAAGTGTATATCTTCGATGGCTTTGCAGGAGCTGACCCGCAGCACAGGCGCAAATTCCGCGTCATCAACGAGCTGCCTTCACAGAACCTGTTCATCCGTGACCTTCTGATCAGACCTACAGCAGAAGAACTGGCTACTTTTGGCGAAGCTGACTACACCATCCTCGTGGCCCCTGGCTACAAGTGCAATGCAAAGCGTTACGGCATCCACTCAGAGGCTGCCATCATCATCGACTACGAGGCTCATTTTGCCATAATCGCCGGCTCACAGTACTCAGGCGAGATCAAGAAGACCGTCTTCTCGATCATGAATTTCGCAATGCCTGTCGAGGACAACGTTCTCCCGATGCACTGCTCAGCCAACATGGACCCTGCCACAGGCGAGACTGCAGTATTCTTCGGTCTTTCCGGTACGGGCAAAACAACGCTCTCAGCTGACCCTAACCGCGAGCTGATCGGCGATGACGAGCACGGCTGGTCCGACAACGGCGTATTCAACTTCGAGGGCGGGTGCTATGCAAAGTGCATCGACCTTGAGGAATCCAAAGAGCCTGAGATCTATCGCGCCATCCACTTCGGTTCGGTCCTTGAGAACGTCGTCACCAACGAAGACCACGTTCCGGACTATGCCGACAGATCGCTCACAGAGAACACCCGCGTCGGATATCCTATAGATTTTATCCCTAATGCCAGCAGGGCAGGCCGCGGCGGAATCCCTAAGGTCGTGCTGTTCCTCACAGCCGACGCGTTCGGAGTTCTGCCTCCGATCTCAAAGCTCACAAGAAACGCCGCGATCTACCACTTCGTAACAGGCTTCACAGCCAAGCTCGCAGGTACGGAGCGCGGAGTCAAAGAGCCGCAGCCGACATTCTCCACTCTGTTCGGAGAGCCTTTCATGCCGCTCAAAACCGAGCGCTATGCTGAGATGTTCGGCGAACGCCTTGATGAGTACGGCACACAGGTATATCTTGTAAACACGGGATGGTCAGGCGGAGCATTCGGAACTGGCAGCCGCATCAAGCTTGCTTACACAAGAGCAATGGTAACAGCCGCCCTGAACGGAGACCTTGAGAATGCTGAATACGTCCATGACGACAGATTCAACCTCGAGATTCCTGTCAGCGTCAAGGGAGTTCCTGAGGAGATCATGATCCCTAAGAACACCTGGGCAGATGCAGAAGCATATGACAGGCAGGCCGATGAGCTCGCTGAGATGTTCATCACCAACTTCGAGAAGAAATACCCTGACATGCCTGCAGAGATCTCAGAAGCAGGTCCTGCAAGAAAGTAGCAGCAGTCAGATCAGACATGCAAAATAAGCATGCACATCAGGCATACAGATCAGGTGCATAACCTGAGACAGAAGAACAGATATTAATCAAGAAAGGAAAAGCCATGAAGAATATAGATGAAATGGACGTTCAGATCCTCAACCTCCTCAAGATGAACGCACGTATGTCACTCAAGGAACTCTCCTCTGAGGTGCATCTGACTACCCCTGCACTCTCTGCACGCATAGACAAGCTCGAAAATGCAGGATTCATCAAGGGCTATCACGCAGATGTTGATCTTGAGAAAATCGGCTACAAGATCAAGGCCTTCATCCAGATGTCCGTACTCCCTGAAGACCAGCGCAAGTTCTACGACTTCATCCAGAAGAAGGACTTCGTTCTCGAGTGCAACCACATCACAGGACCTTATTCCATGCTCCTCAAGGTAGTCACACCGACAACATCCGAGCTCGACACATTCATCGGCGAGCTGCAGGAGTTCGGAAGAACCGAGACGCAGGTAGTCTTCTCGACAGTACTCGAGAGATTCTAGTATACCCGGCAGACAGAAACTACGTCATCCAAAAATAATACAATTGCAAAAGGCAGATTCCCGTCAGGGTCTCTGCCTTTTCTTATCTACAGCTCATTCTTCATGAGATCTGCGTAGGTCTCTCTCTTTACTACGAGCCTCGCCTTGCCGTCCTTTATCATTATCATAGCCGGCTTAGGGATCCTGTTGTAGTTGGATGCCATCGCGTAGTTGTATGCGCCCGTGGTGAGGACTGCTATGATGTCGCCTCTCTCAGGCTTTGCGATGCTGACGTATTCAGCGACACGGTCGCCACTCTCGCAGCATCTGCCTGCGATCGTGCATTCGTAGTCGGCAGGCTCGCCCGCTTTGCTCGCATTGAGGACTGTGTATTCCGACTTGTAGAGAGCATATCTCGGATTGTCGGTCATGCCGCCGTCTACGGTGACGTAGTTGCGGTAGCCCTTGACTTCCTTGCAGCCGCCTGTAGTGTACAGGGTCGTGCCCGCATCGGCTATGATGCTGCGGCCAGGCTCCATGTAGATGGCTTCAAATGAGATGCCGTACTTCTCACAGGCTGCTTTGAGGTGCTCCGACACTTCTTTGATGCGTGCCGGGATGTCGATCTGCGGATCCTTCTCTGTGTATCTGACGCCGAAGCCGCCGCCGATGTTCAGTATCCTTACAGTCAGACCGTAAGCATATTTCATTTTGGCCGCATACTCTGTGAGGATCTCCACCTGCCTGTTGAAGGAATCGCTTTCGAATATCTGCGATCCAACGTGGCTGTGGAATCCCGCGACCTCTATGTACTCACACGAAAGAGCCGTGCGCACGAATTCATCGGCCTGACCTGTATCGATCGGGACGCCGAACTGCGAATCGACTTTGCCCGTATTGATAGCTTCAAGCGTGTGCGGGTCAAGTCCACAAGTCAGCCTCAGAAGCACTTTCTGAACGATTCCCTGCTCTGAGGCGACTTTATTGAGGACTTCCAGTTCATTCAGATTGTCGACTACAAAATATCCTATCCCCTGTGAGACACCGTATTCGATATCTGCGTCTGTTTTGTTGGTGCCGTGGAAAAACATTTTCGATGCAGGAAAGCCTGCAGCGACTGCTGTAAATATCTCTCCCGGTGAAACTACATCAACGCACATCCCCTCAGACTGAACTACCGGGTATATGCCCTTGAAGCACAGGGCTTTGCTCGCGAAAAGCGGAGCAGATTCCGGTCCAAAGTATTCATGCATGGCATCGACGTATGTCCTGCAGTTAGCGCGGATCACATCCTCGTCGAGGACGTAGAGCGGCGTGCCGTATTCAGCAGCAAGCTCGACCGCGTCCAGGCCGCCTATTGCCAGATGCCCTTTTTCGTTTACTGTAAGATTGTTGTATAGCATGATTTCACCTTTTTGTGTCAAAAGGGACGGTCCTTTTTGACACATTCCGGTTCTGTCTGCAGAAGATGACAAACAGAACCGTCCCCAGTGTCATATTAAAGCATGTGTGCGAGCAGCTCTTCTCTTGTATGATGCGACAGGTATGCAGGCGGTACGTCGAAGAGTGTCTTAGCTCCGCACTGACCTTCCTGGTTCATCCTGTATGCTGCCCTTGCTGCTGCAACGAGGATGCTGCTTGTGAAGAACGGGTTGGAGTCGAGGTTGAGTGTGAACTCTACTGTGTTGTTGAACTCTCTGTCGAATCCTGTGCGTCCGCTTCTGATCACGCTGCCGCCGTGCGGGAGTCCGCTGTGATCTCTCTCGAGCTCTTCCTGTGTGATGAAGGTGACTGTTGTGTCATATGGCTCGAAGTAATCCGGCATCGTCTTGATAGCCTCTTCGATGGCAGCCTTATCAGCTCCGTCCTCAGCAACTACCCAGCACTCTCTGAGGTGCATCTGGCGGGCTGTGAACTCAGGGTGCTCGTTGTTTCTTACACTCTCAAGAGCAGCCTCAACAGGTACAGTGTACTGTCTTGCGTCCTTTACTCCTTCGATCCTTCTGATAGCATCAGAGTGTCCCTGGCTGACTCCGCGTCCCCAAAATGTGTAGCTGTCGCCTTCCGGAAGAGCCGAATCTGCGAGGATCCTTGCCAGCGAGAAGTATCCCGGATCCCATCCGCAGGAGATGATGCCGACCTTGCCTGATGCAGATGCAGCTTCATTTACCTTTGCAAAATGCTCCGGAATATGATGGTGGTTGTCAAAACTGTCGATGACATTGAACTTTGCTGCAAGCTCAGGTGTCATCCAAGGCAGGTCTGTCGCGCTGCCTCCGCAGATGATCAC